>DATNCK010000101.1:0-9175 GCA_035571575.1 Steroidobacteraceae bacterium
TGCCAGGGCAAGAAAGGCCAGATGATCATCCACGTCACGGACGCGCAGAACGCGTACGTGCCGCGCTTCTGCTACCACGACAAACTACCCATCGCGGCCAACTGCCGCATGTGCCTGGTGGAAGTGGAGAAGGCGCCGAAGCCGCTGCCGGCCTGCGCCACGCCGATCACCGAGGGCATGAAGATCTTCACCAAGAGCCCGAAGGCCATTGGCGCGCAGAAGGCGACCATGGAATTCCTGCTCATCAACCATCCGCTCGACTGCCCGATCTGCGACCAGGGCGGCGAGTGCGAGTTGCAGGACCTCGCCATGGGTTTCGGCCGCGACATCTCGCGCTTCAACGAGCGCAAGCGCGTGGTCAAGGACAAGGACCTGGGACCGCTGGTGTCCACCGACATGACGCGCTGCATCCACTGCACGCGCTGTGTGCGCTTCAGCCAGGACATCACCGGTAATCCCGAACTCGGCACCACCAACCGCGGCGAGAACAACGAGATCGGCACCTACGTCGAGAAGACGGTGGATCACGAGCTCTCCGGCAACATCATCGACCTGTGTCCGGTGGGTGCGCTGAACAGCAAGCCTTTCCGCTTCCGCGCGCGTGCGTGGGAGATGACGCAGGTGCCGCTGGTGTCGCCGCATGATGGCCTGGGCACCAACACCTACGGTCACGTGCTGCGCGGCCGCTTGATGCGTGTGGTGCCACGGCAGAACGAGGCCATCAACGAGTGCTGGATCTCGGATCGCGACCGCTTTTCCTATGAAGGCATCTACAGCGATGACCGGCTCACCGTGCCGATGCTGCGCGGGGTCGATGGCGGTTGGCGCGAAACCGACTGGCGCACGGCGCTGGAGACGGTCGCCAATGGCTTGAAGGGCGTGCCGGCCGAGAAGCTTGGTGTGCTGGCCAATGCCTCCAGCACCATCGAGGAATATGCGCTGCTGCAGCAGCTGGCTGCGGGCCTGGGCACGTCGAACATCGACCACCGTCTGCGCCAGCTCGATTTTTCCGGCGACGCGGCTGATCCGGCTGTGCCGTCGATCGGTGGCAGCATTGCCGAGGTCGATACGCTGCAGGCCTTGCTGGTGGTGGGTTCGAACCTGCGGCGCGAACTGCCGCTGCTGGCGCATCGCGTGCGCAAGGCGGCCAAAGCGGGTGCCAGCGTGTGGTTCCTGAATCCCGAGAACTTCGAATACCTGTTCCCGGTGGGCGATCAGTTCGTCGTCGCGCCGGAGCAGCAGCTGGCAGAACTGAACGCGCTGCTGACTGCAGCTGGCGTCGAAACCGTCGGCGGCGAAAGTGCCACGGTGAGCGACGCACATCGCGCGGTGGTGGAAAAGCTGCGCGGTGCGCAGCGCAAGGCCATCTGGCTGGGAGCGCTGGCACTGCGGCATCCGCAATACGCTGCGCTGCGTGCGGCTGCGCAGCGATTGGCCGCAGCCACAGGCGCGTCGGTGGGTGTATTGGCCGAGGGCGGCAATGCGGCTGGCGCGCATCTGGCCGGTGTGCTCCCGCATCGCGCGGCAGGCGGCGTATCGCGCGCGCGCGCGGGGCTTGATGCCGCGGCCATGCTGGCCAGTCCTCTGAGCGGCTATCTGTTGTGGAATGTCGAGCCGAGCGCGGACTCGCTGCATCACAAGGCCGTGGAAACGCTGCGCGGCGCGGGTTTTGTGGTGGCAGTTACGCCGTATGTGACTGATGAGCTGAAGTCAGTGGCGCAGGTGCTGCTGCCCATTGGCAGCTTCGCTGAGACCTCGGGCACGTATGTGAACCTGGACGGCCAGTGGCAGAGCTTCGCCGGTGCGGCGGTGCCGGTGGGTGAGGCGCGTCCCGGCTGGAAGGTGCTGCGCGTGCTGGGCAACCTGCTGGGTCTGACCGGCTTCGAGCAGAATTCTTCCGAAGAAGTGCGCGATGCGCTGCGCCAGCAGGTCGAAAAGACGGCTGCGCCGCTGGCCGCCACGAGCACCTTGCCCGCGATTGCGTCGGGCAATGGCGCGCGAGTGCAAGGCGTAGAGGTATATCAATCCGACGCCATCGTGCGGCGCGCGATATCGCTGCAGAAAACGCGTGAGGCACGTGCGCCCCATGTGGTGTATGGAGCCCCGGCATGACGGCGCTGTGGGAATCCCTGCCGAGTTTCGTGCAGTCCACGGCCATCATCCTGTTGCTGACCGTGGTGCTGATCCTGTGCGTGGCTTATCTCACGCTGTGGGAGCGCAAGCTCATCGGCTGGATGCAGGTTCGCAAGGGTCCGAACCGCGTGCGCCTCTTCGGCCTGCCGTTCACGGCCGGACTGGGTCAGCCCTTCGCCGACGTGATCAAGCTGCTGATCAAGGAAATCGTCGTTCCGTCGCGATCGAACAAGGTGCTGTTCCGGCTGGCGCCGGCCATCACGCTGATCCCCGCGTTCGCGATCTGGGCGGTGATACCGGTGACGCCGGGTTTCGCCATCGCCAATGTCGATGCGGGGCTCCTGTACGTGCTGTCGCTCACCTCGGTGGGTGTGTACGGCGTGATCCTGGCGGGCTGGGCCTCCAACTCCAAGTACGCACTGCTGGGCGCCATGCGCTCGGCCGCGCAGATCGTCGCCTACGAAATCGCCATGGGGTTTGCGCTGGTGGGCGTGCTGATGGCCTCCAACAGCCTGAACCTGGGCACGATTATCGAGAAGCAGCAGGGCAGCATCGGGCACTGGTACGCCTGGCCGCTGTTCCCGCTGTTCCTGGTCTACTTCATCTCCGGCGTCGCTGAGACCAATCGCGCGCCCTTCGACGTGGCCGAGGGTGAGTCGGAGATCGTCGCCGGCTTCCACGTGGAATATTCCGGCATCGGCTTCGCGCTGTTCTTCCTCGCCGAATACGCGAACATGATCCTGATCGCGACACTCACCTCGGTGTTCTTCTTTGGCGGCTGGCTGAGCCCCTTCGAAGGCGTTCCCGTGCTGGGCGTGCCCGGACTGCACTGGCTGGTGGCGAAAGTCTTCTTCTTCCTGAGCGTGTTCATCTGGCTGCGCGCAACCTTTCCGCGTTACCGCTATGACCAGATCATGCGGTTGGGCTGGAAGGCGCTGATCCCCGTGACCATCGTGTGGATCTTCGTGGAAATGCTGTTCGCCCATTACAAGATCGGACCCTGGAGCGCCTGATGACCGCCAAGAGCTTCGTCAAGACATTCGCTCTCTGGGAGCTGCTGGCGGGAATGCGCGTAACCCTGGGCACGCTGTTCCGCCGCAAGGTGACCCTCAGCTATCCCGAGGAGAAGGCGCCGCAGTCCTCGCGCTTCCGTGGCCTGCACGCGCTGCGCCGCTACCCGAATGGCGAGGAACGCTGCATCGCCTGCAAATTGTGCGAGGCGGCCTGCCCTTCCGCGGCGATCACCATCGACTCTGATGTGAGCGCCGACGGCACGCGTCGCACCACGCGCTACGACATCGACCTGTTCAAGTGCATCTACTGCGGTTTCTGCGAAGAGGCCTGCCCGGTTGACGCCATCGTCGAAACACGCATCCATGAGTACCACATGGAGCATCGCGGCGAGAACGTCATGACCAAGGACAAGCTGCTGGCCGTGGGCGAGCGCTACGAGGCCATGATCAATGCCGACAAGGCCGCGGACGCGAAGTACCGGTAACGAGGAGAGAGGGGAGTGCTCGTTACAATACTTTTCTACGCCTTCGCGGCGGCGCTGCTGGCTGCAGCCCTCGGTGTGATCCTGTGCAAGAACCCGGTGCACAGCGCGTTGTGCCTGGTGTCCACTTTCTTCACTGCGGCCGCCATCTGGCTGCTGGTGCAGGCTGAGTTCCTGGCCATCGTGCTGGTGCTGGTCTACGTGGGCGCGGTGATGGTGCTGTTCCTGTTCGTGGTGATGATGCTCGACATTGATATCGAAAAGCTGCGCAGCGGCTTCACGCGGCATGTGTGGCTGGGAGTCGCCACGGCACTGGTGCTGGTGCTTGAAATCGTTGGCGTGGTGGTGGCGCGCGGCCTGGGGTCGCATGTGGACATGAAGGCGGGCATGGCGCCGGTGGATGCGGCGGCCAGCAATGCCACGGAACTGGGCACGGCGCTGTACACCAAGTACGTGTATCCCTTCGAACTGGCTGCCGTGCTGCTGCTGGTGGCGATCATCGCCGCCATCGTGCTGACCATGCGCCATCGGCAGGGCCTGAAGGTGCAGGACATCGGCGCGCAGGTGGCCACGCGCAGCCAGGACCGCGTACGAGTGCTGAAGATGCCGGCGGAGAAGCGGGAATGACGTCACTACGCAATCGCCGCCGGACACCTTTTACGAGGTCGGATACGTGATTACTCTGCAACAGATGCTGCTGCTGTCAGGTGCGCTGTTCGCCATCGCCGTAGCGGGCATCTTCATCAATCGCAAGAACATCATCCTGTTGCTGATGTGCATCGAACTGCTGCTGCTGTCGGCGAACTTCAACTTCGTCGCCTTCTCGCGCTATCTGGGCAACATCGATGGCCAGGTGTTCGTGTTCTTCGTGCTGACCGTGGCGGCCGCCGAGGCGGCCATCGGTCTGGCCATCCTGGTGGTGCTGTTCCGCGAGCGACGCAGCATCAATGTGGCTGACATCAGTTCGCTTAAGGGATAGTGGCAGTGCTGAATCCGAGTCTTCTGCTGGCCATTCCGCTGCTGCCGTTGCTGGCCGCGATCGTCGCCGGCCTGTTCGGGCGGTTCATCGGTCGGGCCGCGGCGGCGGGAATCACCATCGCCGGTGTGGCTGTGTCGTGCCTGCTTTCCATCCTCGTGTTCAAGCAGCTGATATTCGATCACGCCGCCGTGTTCAATGCGCCGGTCTACACCTGGCTGGTGAGCGATGGCATGCGCATGTCCATCGGCTTCCTGGTCGATCCGCTCACCGTGATGATGATGGTGGTGGTCACCTTCGTGTCGCTGTGCGTGCATGTGTACACCATCGGCTACATGAGCGAAGACCCTGGCTATCAGCGCTTCTTCAGCTACATCTCTTTGTTCACCTTCGCCATGCTGATGCTGGTGATGTCGAACAACTTCCTGCAGCTGTTTTTCGGCTGGGAGGCGGTGGGCGTGGTGTCGTACCTGCTGATCGGCTTCTGGTACACGCGGCCCACGGCCATCTTCGCCAACATGAAAGCCTTCCTGGTCAACCGTGTTGGTGATTTCGGCTTCCTGCTGGGCATTGCCGGTGTCGTGTACTTCACGGGCTCGGTGCAGTACTCGGATGCCTTCGCGGCCGTGGACAAGATCGCTGCCGCGCACTTCGAGATCTTCAACGGCCATGCCTGGAATGCGCTGACCGTGATCTGCATCTGCCTGTTCATCGGCGCCATGGGCAAGTCGGCGCAGATGCCGCTGCATGTGTGGTTGCCGGATTCCATGGAAGGCCCGACACCGATTTCGGCGCTGATCCACGCTGCAACGATGGTGACGGCCGGTATCTTCATGGTGGCGCGCATGTCGCCGCTGTTTGAAGGTTCGGAAAATGCGCTGGCCTTTGTCCTGTTCATCGGCACGCTGACGGCGCTGCTGATGGGCTTCCTGGGCATCATCCAGAACGACATCAAGCGTGTAGTGGCGTATTCCACGCTTTCACAGCTCGGGTACATGACGGCCGCGCTCGGTGCCTCCGCCTATTCAGCAGGCGTGTTCCATCTGATGACCCACGCCTTCTTCAAGGCGCTGCTGTTCCTGGGGGCCGGCTCGGTGATCATCGGCATGCATCACGACCAGGACATCCGCAACATGGGCGGCCTGCGCAAGTACATGCCCATTACCTGGATCACCTCGCTGATCGGGTCTCTGGCACTGATCGGCACGCCGTTCTTCTCGGGCTTCTATTCGAAGGACAGCATCATCCTGGCGGCCGAACACAGCAATCACGGGTGGATAACGACCTTCGCCCAGTACTCGCTGCTGGCTGGCGTGTTCATCACAGCCTTCTACAGCTTCCGCATGTACTTCCTGGTGTTCCACGGGCCCGAGCGTTTCCGGCACAAACCCTTCCCGGGTGAGCACGATCATCACGATGAGCACGACGAGCATGGGCACGCCCATGTGCACGTGCCGCACGAGAGTCCGGCCGTGGTGTGGGTGCCGCTGGTGTTGCTGGCCATTCCCTCCATCGTGATTGGTGGCATAGCCATCACCTCGATGCTGGGCGGGCATTTCTTTGACGGTGCCATCTTCGTGAATCTGGAGAAGCATCCGGCCATGGAGCATGTGATCGAGGACGCTCAAAGCGCCCTGCACATGGGCCTGCATGCGTTCACTACACCGCCTTTCTGGCTGGCTGCTGCCGGTGTATTCCTGGCCTGGCTGCTGTATCTCAAGAAGCCACAGCTGCCGGATCTCATTGCGGCGCGTCTGCAACCGCTGCAGCGCCTGCTCGAAAACAAGTATTTCTTCGACTGGATCAACGAGAACATCATCGCGCGCGCCTCGCGCGGCCTGGGTTCGCTGCTGTGGAATGCCGGCGACAAGGCGATCATCGACGGTGCCGCCGTGAATGGATCCGCGGCAATGGTGGGCTGGCTGGCCGGCGTGGTGCGCCGCGTGCAGACCGGCTACCTGTACTCCTACGCCTTCTGGATGGTGATTGGTCTGGCGCTGCTGCTGGGCTGGTTCCTGGTCGGAAAACACTAGGAACCCACCAGACATGAACTCACTGCTTTCCATCCTGATCTGGCTGCCCATCGCGGGCGGCATCCTGGTGCTGTTGCTCGGTGACAAGCGGCTGTCTGCGGCGCGTTGGGCTGCGCTGCTCACGGCTGTGGCGACGCTGGTGCTGTGTATTCCGCTGTACACCGGCTTCGACGGAAGTACGGCCGCCTTCCAGTTCCACGAACGCTACCTGTGGATCCCGGGCTTCCATGCCGACTACAACATCGGCGTGGACGGCATCGCGCTGCCGCTGATCCTGCTCACAGCCTTCATCACCGTGCCGGTGATCATCGCAGCGTGGACTTCGGTGACCAAGCGCGTGGCGCAGTACTACGCCGCCTTCCTGATCATGGAAGGCCTGATGATCGGCGTGTTCTCCGCCATGGACGCGCTGCTGTTCTACTTCTTCTGGGAGGCCATGCTGATTCCGATGTTCCTCATCATCGGCATCTGGGGCGGCCCGCGGCGCATCTACGCCACCATCAAGTTCTTCCTGTACACCTTCCTCGGCTCGGTGTTCATGCTGGTCGCGCTGATCTACATGTACCTGAAGACCCAGGACTACGGCATCGATGCGATGCAGGCGCTGAAGCTGACGCTCACGGAACAGCGCTGGATCTTCCTCGCCTTCCTCGCTGCATTTGCGGTGAAGGTGCCCATGTGGCCGGTACATACATGGTTGCCTGACGCGCACGTGGAAGCGCCCACCGGCGGCTCTGTGGTGCTGGCAGCCATCATGCTGAAGATGGGTGGATACGGCCTGCTGCGCTTTGCGCTGCCGATTGCCCCGGATGCAGGGCGTGAGCTGGACTGGCTGGTGATTTCGCTGTCGCTGATCGCGGTGGTGTACATCGGCTTCGTGGCACTGGTGCAGCAGGACATGAAGAAGCTGATCGCCTACTCGTCCATTGCGCACATGGGCTTCGTGACTCTGGGTGCGGTGCTGGCCTATGACATCGTCGGCGCCACCGGGAAATCGGCGGGCGCGGGCATGGGCCTCGACGGCGCCATGGTGCAGATGATCTCGCACGGCCTGATTTCAGGCGCCATGTTCCTGTGCGTGGGCGTGATGTATGACCGCGTGCACAGCCGTGAGATCAGCGCCTATGGGGGCGTGATCAATACCATGCCCGTCTTCGGCGCCTTCATGGTGCTGTTCGCCATGGCGAACTCGGGTCTGCCCGGCACTTCGGGCTTCGTCGGTGAGTTTCTCGTGGTGCTCGCGGCGTTCAAGGCGAACTTCTGGTATGCCGCACTGGCGGCGACCACATTGATCCTCGGTGCTGCCTACACGCTGTGGCTGGTGAAGCGCGTGATCTTCGGACCGGTGGCCAATAAGCATGTGGCCGAGCTCACCGATGTGAACGGCCGCGAGTTCCTGGTGCTGGGCGTTCTGGCCATCTCCGTCATCCTGCTGGGAGTGTGGCCTGCGCCGCTGCTGGACATGATGCGCGGTTCCATCGAACACCTGACGCAGCTCATCCTGGCGACCAAGCTATGACCCCGTTCTCCTCCAACGAAATCTGGCTGGCCCTGCCGGAGCTGTACCTCACCGGAGCGCTGTGCCTGGTGCTGCTGTTCGACCTGTTCTTCGCCGCGAAGGCGCCGGGACGCACGGCCACGTTCACGCTGCTGGTGCTGCTGGTGGGCGCAGTGCTGGCATCGCGGCAGGGCATCGCCGAAAAACAGGTGATCCTCGGTGGCATGTATGTCGTCGACCGGCTCTCGGCGCTGCTGAAGACGGGCGCCTTCCTGTTTGCCGCGCTGGCGCTGTTCTACAGCCGCAGCTATCTGGCGCGTCGAGGCATCCAGAAGGGCGAGTACTACATCCTCTCGCTCACCGCGCTGCTGGGCGTGCTGGTGCTGGCATCGGCAGCAAATCTGCTCACGGTGTACGTGGGCATCGAGCTGTTGGCGCTGTCGCTGTACGCCATCGTGGCCTTCGATCGCGACTCCGGCATCGCCGCCGAGGCGGCCATGAAGTACTTCGTGCTCGGCGCCATCGCCTCCGGCACGCTGCTGTATGGCATGTCGGTGCTGTATGGCATGACGGGCACGCTGGATCTGGCAGCGCTCACCTTGCGGCTGGGCGATTCGCCCGGGCTGGGATTCACCTTGGCCGCCGCGTTCGTGGTAGCGGCCATCGCCTTCAAGTTTGGCGCCGTGCCTTTCCACATGTGGGTACCGGACGTGTACCAGGGCGCACCAGCGGCATCCACGACGCTGGTCGCGACCGTTCCGAAAATCGCCTACTTCGCCGTGGCTTTCCGGCTGCTGGCGGAGGGTCTGGCCGTGCAGACCGCGCAGTGGACTCAGATGCTGTCCATACTCGCCGTGCTGTCGGTGGTCGCTGGCAACCTGATCGCGATCGCGCAGACCAGCCTGCTGCGCATGCTGGCGTACTCCGCCATTGCCAACGCCGGCTTCGTGCTGCTGGGTTTCGCTTCGGGAACCGGCGCCGGCTACAGCGCCGCCTTGTACTACACGCTCGCCTACGTGCTGATGACAGTGGGTGCTTTC
>DATNCK010000102.1:0-4415 GCA_035571575.1 Steroidobacteraceae bacterium
TTCGGACTGTTTTCCGCGCTTTGCGGCTTCGCCAATTCGTTCACGATGCTGGTCATCGGCCGCATCCTGCAAGGCGTCGCCGGCGGACCGCTGATTCCTCTTTCGCAAACACTGCTGCTGCGTATTTTCCCGAAGGAAAAGGCCGCTGCTGCAACGGCACTGTGGGCCATGACTACGCTGGTGGCGCCCATCCTCGGACCGATTCTCGGTGGCTGGCTGTGCGAGAGCTTCCACTGGTCGCTGATCTTCCTCATCAATGTGCCCATCGCACTGTGCATGGCGCCGTTTGCGCTGAAGATGCTCAGGCGCTACGAAACCGTGCTGGTGAAGGCGCCCATTGACCTGATCGGGATGGCCATACTGGTGCTGTTCGTCAGCGCATTGCAGCTGATGCTGGATCTCGGCAAGGAGCATGACTGGTTCGAGTCCAGCCTCATCGTGTGGCTGGGCGTCATCGCCGCCATCGGCTTCGCCGCCTTCGTGATCTGGGAGATGGGTGAGAAACATCCCATCGTGAACCTGCGGGTGTTCCGGCACCGCGGCTACGCCACGGCGGTGCTCGTGATCGCCACTGGCTTCGGCGCAGTGTTCGCAGCCAATGTGCTCACGCCACTGTGGCTGCAGAGCTACATGGGCTACACCTCCACCTGGGCAGGACTGGCCACGGCGTGGACAGGCGTACTGGCCGTGTTCTGCGCACCGGCAGCCGGGCTGCTGTCGGCAAAGGTCGATCCGCGCCGCCTGGTGTGCTTCGGCCTGCTGTGGCTGGGCGGCGTGCTGGCGCTGCGCACGATTGCCACCACCGACATGACCTACTGGCAGATCTCGGGACCGTTGCTGCTGATGGGACTGGGCCTGCCCTTCTTCTTCGTGCCGGTGACCACCATCGCACTGGCCAGCGTCGAGGAACATGAAACGGCCTCCGCCGCGGGACTCATGAACTTCCTGCGCACTCTGTCCGGTGCGGTTGCCACGTCGGTCGTGACCACGGGTTGGGAGAACAAGACCCAGCACATGCATGCGGAACTTGCCGGCATGGTGGACCGCAGTGGCGAGATCGGCCACACGCTGGCAGCGAATGGATTGAATGCCGAGCAGACGCGTCAGGCGCTGGACAACCTGACGCAGAGCCAGAGCGTGATGCTGGCCACCAACGAAATCATGTCCATCGTCGCGCTTGCGTTCTGCGCGGCGGCCCTGCTGATCTGGCTGGCGCCGCGCCCCACACGCAAGGTGGAGGTGGGCGCCGCACACTAGTTGAAAACGGATCGGGCCGGCAGGACTGGGGTCTTACTCCCCCAACCTCAGCTTCTGCTGGCCCGTGGCCGGATCCAGATACAGCCGGTTGTCCTCGCAGACATACTCGTTGATCTTGTAATCCTTGCGGCGCACGTACTTGATCGTATACGTCCACGGACCCGTCAGATATTCCGGATCGATCACGGTGATCTGGTCTTCCCAGGTGTCGGGCGAGGTCACGGTCATGCGCTCGTTGACCTGCAGCTTGTCGGAATGTGGCCCGCCGCCAATGCGGATGCTGTCCTTCAGGCCAATGGTATTCACCACCAGCGTGTTGCCTTCCCAGTGACCCACCGAATGACCCCAGAAATAGGGCTCGGCATCTTCGAAGGCGAGCTGTTTTTCATTCAGATAGATGCGGCGGATCTGCGAGAAGGCCTCGGCCACGATGGTGACCTGGCCAGGCGACTGCAGCACCTCGAGCGGGAACACCGGACCCATCATGCCGGGGAAGCCGCCGGGCATGCAGGCGGCACCGCCCTGGAGTTCGGTGGGCTTGCTCTGTGCCAGCTTGGCGCGGCGCGCGGCCATCTCGGCCTTCGCCTTGTCATTGAACGGCACAGGAGGCTGTGTATTGCGTTGCACGGGCGGCGCATTGGGATCGCGCAGCACTTCCTGCGGGAACGGATCTTCCCAGGTGCCGGAGAAGAACACGCCTTACACCTTGGGTACGGGGCCGACCTTCGCCGGTGCTGCAGCCAGCGCCGGCAACGCCGCCAGGGTCACCGCCGCGCAGGCCGCGGCCACCGCCCCCCGAATGCGTGCGTTCATTTTTCGTCCTTCAGCGAAATCTGCGAGGGACCGGCGAAGCCGCCATTGTTGAACACGCGGCCATCGGAGAGCTTGATCTCCTTCAACAGGCCGCCGGGTTCACCGGAGCGCAGCGGCGCGATCACCATCGTGACCTTGTCACCGGCCTTCACCATGTTGAACTTCCAGCCGATGCGATTGAGGATGCCGGGGCTCGCGCCCTCGATGAGCATGGGCTTCGCGTCCTTGCCGGCCTCGCCACCGGTCACGAAGAGATAGATGTGCGGATTGGTCCAGTCGAAGCGCGTGACCGTACCCGTGACCTTGACCTGATGGTCGCTGTCGAACATGGCAAAGGAATGATGCGCACTCGCTGCGCCCGTCCACACCATGCCCACCAATGCTGCGACCGCCATCAACGCGGCGCGGCCAGTGCTTTCCCGTGACTGCATACACACTCCCCAAGTACAACCGGGTGTCCGGTCGATAATGCCTGGATTATAGGCATACCGGACACCGCGACTTGTGCAGGGCGGAAGTGCGAGCCTCTACTGGGGCGGCGGTACGGATTGCGAAGGCGCCGCGCCACGGCCGAAAGGCAGGCCGCCAGGCAGTGCCGGCGTCTTGCCGTTGACCTTCAACGCACCGTTCTTGAACTCGATGTGGCTGACCAGCTTGCCGTTCTCGCGCTTCAGGTAACCCTGGTCGACGCCAAAGCCCACCGCGGTATTGCCATTCGGGATTTTCGCCACCAGGGCCTCGGCGATCTCGACCGTTAGATCAGCGTCGATCTTGGGAATCAGCGCCATGACGCCTGCCGTCAGGTCCTGGTCAGTCACACCAACGAGTTTGATCAACCCCTTGATGACACCCTCACCGTCGGCCGTGACGATGCCAATGCGGTCCAGTGACAGCGCCGGATCGTGCTTGATCAGCTCGATGCCATCCTCCTTGAGCGGTTGCATGATCGCGGCGGCCATGTCAGAGGAACTGGCGCCGGCGGCGCCCAGATTCTTCGCATAGACCGACTGCAGATCGGCCATCAGCTTCTCCAGCGTGGCGGTCTGCAGGTGGCGCACCGTCATCTCGTAGTGCACTTCTTTGATGGGGAATCCCAGTGCGTCGAGCTGCTTCGCGTTGATGGCACCGGAACCCAGCGTCAACGCGTATTCCATGAAGTCACCCTTCTTGCGGGTGGCGACTCCGTACTTGATCGCTTCGATTTCGAAGGGCGTACGCGGCCCGGTGACGCTCATCTTGCCGATGCCCAGCGTCGCGTCTCCGTCGTAGAGATGGTCCGTGACCCGCTCGCCGCTGCCATTGAGCGTCAGATCGGTCATCACGAAGTGTTCTGCAGCCGGATCGCCGGTGACTTCGAAGCGCGGCATGCGGCCGCTGATGTCGTAGGAATCGGCATGGCGTCCGAGTCCCACCTTCAGGGTAAAGGCATCCCAGGCAATGCTCCCCTTCTGATCCGGCTTGCCGAACTTGCTGAGCGCCACGGTGCGCGCCTTGCCTGACAGCGTGGTGGTGCCGCCGCCGAAGAGCCCCAGACGCGTGGTGATCTGCAGAATCTGCTCGGTGCCGAAGACGGCGTCGAGTTTCTTCTGGGCCTCATCGGGGATGACCAGGTGGGAGTCCATTCGCGCCACACCAATGCCAGACGACCCGAGCAGCGGACCATTGGTCACATCGCTGCGTACCGAGAAACGGATGGGGCCAGTGGGCAGCGAGGGCACGGACGGGGCCCCAGTGACCGGCGGCTCGGGTGCGGTCGGCGGCGCAGCATCGGCCAGTGCGGTAGCCGGTGCCGGTTTCGGCAGGGTGAGCCGCGGCACCACGAATTCGAAAGTCACCGTGTGCTGTGAATGGAACCAGCCGCGCGTCCACTTGCTCTCGGCAACCTTCACGTAAGGCGCCTTCTTCACCATCTCTTCGAGACTGTGATTGACGCGCGCTTCGGCGATGCCGCCCAGGAACCAGGGCGCACAGGCCAGCAGCAGCACCAGCACGATGACCGAAGCGATAACCTTCTTCATGCTCTCTCCCTGAATACATGGCCGGGTCTCGGGCCCGACTCGGTAGTCATAATACGCTATCGGAACTTACACGCCGCTGCGGCGCTGGCGTTCACGCCTTCACCAGATGCATCTGGTAGCGGTCGCGCCCGGAACGTTTGGCCCGATACAGCATCTCGTCCGCGCGTGCGATCAGCGCCTTGCCGCCGCCTTGTTCGGGTGAAGCATCCGCTGCCACGCCCACGCTGGCGCCGACGCGCAGCACCCTGCCATCCACATGCACGGGCTTGCGCGCCTCGGCCACCACCTTGCCGGCGATGGACTGCGCGTCGCCGAGGTTCTTGATGC
>DATNCK010000103.1:0-3325 GCA_035571575.1 Steroidobacteraceae bacterium
ACCGGTGAATGGTGGAACAACGGCGGCGGTGGCGGCACACCCTGGGATGCCCTCGCCTTCGACCCCCAGGCTGGGTTGCTGTATGTGGGAACCGGCAATGGCTCCGCGTGGGACCGCAGCCTGCGCAGTGCCCAAGGCGGCGACAACCTGTATCTCTCCTCGATCATCGCGCTGGATGTCGCCACGGGACATTTGAAGTGGCACTACCAGGAAACACCCGGCGACCAGTGGGACTACACCGCCGTACAGCACATGATTCTTGCGGATGTGCAGATCGGCGGCCGGCTGCGCAAGGTGATCATGCAGGCGCCGAAGAATGGCTTCTTCTACGTGCTGGACCGTCTCACCGGTGAACTGCTGTCTGCAGAACCTTACGCCAGGGTGACCTGGGCGAAAGGCGTGGACCTCAAGACCGGTCGCCCCATCGAGACCCGGCAGGCGCGCCTCTACGACAAGTTCACCGTGACGCAATCCCCGGGCCCGGGTGGCGCGCACAACTGGCACCCGATGTCGTTCAATCCCGCCACGGGGCTGGTGTACATCCCCGCCGTCGAGGGCGGCTTCAACTACGCGCATGAAGTGGGCTTCAAGCGTCAGCCAGGATTCTGGAATCTGGGCATTGATCTGAACTCCCGCGGCGGTCCACAGGGCCTGCCACCACTGCCCGCAGCGGACTATGAGGCAGGCACCGGACCCGAGGTTGGCGCAGCATCCTCCCTGCTCGCGTGGGATCCGGTGGCAGGCAAGCCGCGCTGGCGAGTGAAACATCAGGCCACCGGCGGCGGCACGCTGACCACTGCCGGCAATCTGGTGTTTCAGGGATTGAGCGACGGACGCCTGGTCGCCTACACCGCGGACACCGGCGAAAAGCGCTGGGAGGTTCAACTCGGCAATGCCGTGATGGCTGCGCCGAGTACCTGGTCGCTCGATGGCAAGCAGTACGTCTCCGTGCTCGTTGGTTGGGGTGGCGCTACGGGTCTTTACGCAGGCAATCCCACGCGCCAATACAAGGCACCGGGCAGGCTGTTCACCTTTGTGCTCGACGGGACCGCGAAACTCGAGCCGGTGCGTGGCATTGAGCGCAATCCCCTGACGCCGATCGCGCACCAGTCCACGCCGGAGCAGCTGCAAAGAGGCGCGGCGCTGTACGCACGTCGCTGCTCGATGTGCCATGGCACCAATGTGGCCAGCGGCGGTTCGATCGCGGATCTGCGCTACGCACTGCCGGCCACTTACGATGCCATGGATCAGATCGTGCGCCAGGGCGCCTACCAGCAACTGGGCATGCCGAAGTTCGATTTCCTCACTGCGGAAGAGCTGACTGCAGTCAGGAACTATGTCCTGTCGCGGCGCGACGCATTGATGGCAGCGCCGAGATGAGCAAATGACTCTGTCGCCCGCATGTCGGGCGACGGGCTCTCCGGCCGCAGTCATTTGCCGATATCGTAGCGGGCGCCGAACCACCAGGCGCGCGGAGCGCCCGGCGAGTAGAACGTGGATCCCTTGATGGGACGCTCGCCGTCGACAATCGGACCCGCGAAGGGCCGCGCCACGAAGTTGCCGGCGCCGTCAAAGCCCGTCGAGCCCAGCTGCGCCGCGCTGAAATATCGGTGGTCGAGCAGGTTGTTCACCTGCGCGAACAGCGTCACCGCGATCACCGGCTTGAAGTCCACACCGAAGTTCACGACGCCATAGCCACCGCTGCGGCCACGGCCGAGATAGTACACACCGTCCGGCTGGTGCTCATTGTTCTCGTTGCCGCGCGCATAGGCGCCCGACACCGCAAGGAAGTCCACATTCGCCGACAGCTGCGGCAGGACCTGCCACTCGGCGAAGGCCTTGAACAGATGCCGCGGAATCAGCGGAATGCGATTGCCGGATTCGATATCGATATTTCCTTCGAAGCCAGGGCCTTCATCGTTGCTGCTGTTGCCCTCGCCCAGCAGTTCCTCATCGCTGCGGAAGGTGGCATCGAGCAGCGTGTAGTGCGCGCCGAGATGCCATGCGCCAAAGTGGCCCGCGGTGCCCAGCTCGACACCCTGACGACGTGTCTTGCCGAAGTTATGGAAATAGCCGAAGCCCGAAGTGTCATCCGCGACGAACATGATGTCGTGGCGGTTGTCGGCGCGGAATACGCCGAGGTTCCAGGTCACATTGTCTGTCACCGATCCGCGCATGCCGGCTTCCAGAGTGTGGGTCACAACCTGATCCAGCGGCGGATCACCGGCCATGGCATTCGGGAGACGGCAGGGATTTTCTGGATCCGCGCAACCCAGTTCGATGGCTGAAGGCGCGCGACTGCCCTGGCTGTAGCCGAGGTATGCGGAAAACGTATCGGTGGGATGAACGGTCACACCGGCCGCTGGATTGAAACGACTGAAGTGATGCTTCGCCGTGAGCGTGCCGTCTTCATGCTCCGGAGTGATGGCATCATCGCTGTCGACATGCGTGCGATCGTAGCGGCCCGACAACGTCAGCTGCACCATGGGCGAGAGCTGTACCGAATCGCTGATGAAGATGCTGTAGGTGGTGGTCTTGCCGGTCAGGTCCACGCGCGAGTCGAAGGCATTCTCGGAATTCTGCGTGCCATCTGCGAAGGCGCCGGGCCCTGCAACGGTGACGATGCCGCGATCCGGCGCCAGATAGCCGAACTGTGAGGATTGAGTGAAGTGAGCGCGGCTGCCAGTCAGCGCCGCGCCCAGAGTAAACAGATTGGCCTTGCCAGCCAGCACAGTGCTCCACGCCGCCTGTCCAGAGGCGCCTTCATCGTGCTGGTGCGTGCTGGTGCGATTCACCAGGCCATTGCATTTCTCATCGGGTTCGCTGTTCAGCAGGATGTTCGCGATGCAGCGCCACTTGGGGAATGGCGTGTTGGTCTGCGTCTCGCCACTGGCGGGGAAGCCGGTGTAGCCACCAGCGGCGAGTGCCGTGCGTTCGGCCGCGTCTGGCTGGTACAGCGATTCACCCAGCGAATCGTCGTTGAGGTCGCCGTTGAAGGTGTGGGTCTTGATCCTGCGGTAGTACGCATTGCCCGAGAGCGTCAGCGCATCGCTCAACCTGTGCGAAGCCACCAGATCGAGCAGCCCGGCCTCATTCTTCGTGTTGTCGGGCTTGGTATAGAGGCTGCCGTAGTCGTGCTGCAGCAACTGCAGGTCCTGCAGACCGCTGCCGTTGAGATCCGTGTCCGCATACGCGACATCCATCGAGACGTCGGTGACCTCATTGCGCCAGCCGAACTTGCCGAAGAACTGCGAGGCATCGGTGGGTGAATCATCGCGCCAGCCATCGTCCTTCAGCTTGTTGGCTGTGCCATACCAATGAAATC
>DATNCK010000104.1:0-9443 GCA_035571575.1 Steroidobacteraceae bacterium
CCAGGCGCATGCCGCGTTCGCCGAGCGGCACGATGCCGACAGTGCACGCGTGTTGTTCCGGATCGCCCAGGCGCTGCATGACCGCAAGGCGCTCGATGAAGTAGAGCGCTGGCGCAGCGCCGCAGGCTACATGGACCAGCGCATGCAGGTCCCCGCGGCACGGGTGGTGTCGCGATGAGGCGCGCGCTGCATCTGCTGCTGCTGTTGCTGGCGCCGCTCGGCTTGCAGGCTCACACCGGCGGCTCCGCATTTCTCAACATCGCCCGCGGGCCGGCAAGAGTATTCACGGCAACCTGGGACGTGGACCTGCGCGACCTGCAAGTGATCCTCGATCTGGATGCGGATCACGATGGCGCGCTCACCTGGCGCGAGGTGCAGCAGAGTCGCGAACGCATCGCCGCGCGCCTGCAAGGCATGGCCCGGCTTGCAGCAGGCGATGCGCCTTGTGTTTCGTCCCAGGCAACGCTGCCGGGAATGGCCGAGCATGGCGAGATCGATCTAGTGCGTGCCACCACGACCTATGCCTGTGCAGCGGGTCAGCTGCAGGTGGATTCCACGGCCGCCATGTCGGCCGACCCTTCACTGCGCATATTGCTGACCTTCGAGGATGGCTCGGATCGCGCGCAAGCGGTTGCGCTCAATGCCCAATCACCCCGCTGGCAGCAGGGCATGGGGCGAGGCGCTATCGCGGCGCGTTTCCTGTACGAGGGCGTGCGCCATCTGCTCACCGGCTACGATCATCTGGCATTTCTGGTGGCGCTGCTCATCGGGTTGGTGATGCGGCCGCGGTCACAGCAGACGGTGAGCGTGGCGCAACCGTCGCAGCCACTGTGGCGTTCGGTGCTGCGCATCGTCACGGCTTTCACGCTGGCGCATTCCCTGACACTGGCACTGGCCGCCACCGGCATCGTGCGGCTGCCCTCCGCTCCGGTTGAAGCGGCCATTGCGGCTTCCATCATTGCCGCTGCCTTGTTCAATCTGGTGCCCGGCATGCATCGCTTTGGCTGGCAATTGGCCTTCGGCTTCGGGCTGGTGCATGGCTTCGGTTTCGCGGGCGCGCTCTCTGCCATGGCTTCCCGCATCGATCTCGTGGCGCTGGCTTCTTTCAATCTCGGGATCGAACTGGCGCAGCTGGCCTGTGCGGCACTGCTTCTGCCGCTGCTGTATCAAGCCCTGCGACCGGCCGTTGCGGGACGGCACGCGGGCGCCGTTGCTTCCGTGGGAGTGGCGCTGCTTGCAGGGTGGTGGCTGTTGCAGCGCCTGCCCATTTAGTTTTCATGAGCAGCAAGTTCTGGGAAGCGCTAAATGCGTGGAGTGCGATCAGATAGCCGGACAGGGCAAATCCCGCCCATCCGGAGCATTCATGAGCTTTCGCATTCAAGGACTGTCGCGGCAAACATTCCAGTCGCTAATCGGCCAACCCGATGAAATGCTGCTGAAGCATGGTGCACGCCGATTGACGACCGATTCCGCCCCCGGTTATCCAGATCGCATCACTCTCGATGATGTACCCGTCGGCGAATCCGTCCTGCTCGTGCATCACGAGCACCAGAGCGCTGACACGCCGTTCCGCGCCTCGCACGCCATCTTCGTGTGGGAACACGCGCCCGCCATCTGGGATCGCCGCGATGAAATCCCGCCCGCCATCGGGCGGCGATTGATCTCGCTGCGCGCCTTCGATTCCGATCACATGATGATCGATGCGGACATCGCGCCCGGCGATGCACTGCCGAACCTGATCGAGCGATTCTTCGCCAACGCGCGCGTGGCTTACCTGCATGCCCACTACGCGAAGTGGGGCTGCTACGCGGCGCGCGTGGATCGCACCTGAAACACGCGCATTGTTGCGGCAGCGAATCGCGCCCCACAGCCACCCTCCGTGCGTTACACGCTGGTAGGTCTCTCCCTACCGGCTTTTCACCCCGCTCCCTACGATTGGTGCATTGCAATGTCCTACAGTGTGACTGCGCATTGCCGGGCGAGCATTTCAGTCATGAACAGGCTGGGGAAATGGCTGGCCGCCGTCGCAAATGCGTTCGGAGTGCCCGGCTTCGTACGCGAGGGCGATTACGTGTCGGAAGACGCCCGAATCACCGTGCGCGTGCGCCGCGGCACTTCGTTCACGGTCATCTCCGTGAACAATGTGGATATCTATTTCGAGCGGTTTTCCGGCCGCATCGACGGCATCAGTCTCAGCCAGAGGCCGAAGCGCAAACCGGTCGCAGCTGGAAAATCAGGGCGTTCTGGCGGGTCCCCCTGAGGCCGGCCGGCACGGGCTCAAAGCTGAAAGCGGTGGGTCTCGAGCGGGTGATGCATTCGTTGTCGCCCTGCAGATGGGCCAAAAGCCGTCGCTGCAGATCCTGGGTTTCACCCACGTAGAGGCACTGGTTCTCGTTCCACACCGCGTAGACGCCGGATGCGCCCGGAACGTGCTTGAGCATAGCCTCGCGATTCCAAGGATGGTGAGCGCCCAACGACCTCAATGCTCTGAACCTCGGGCCTCCCCAGGCCGCTCGCCGCGCACTTTATATCGCTGGCGCGGTCTGTCGCCAATGGGGTACGTACCGGATGGCGACCGCGCCAAGGTGTGTGTTAGCCCCATTCAGCTCGTGCCGGCATTGCTCTTCAATGACTGCAGCGCAACCAGCCGCCGTTCCTGCAGCGCGCGGGCAATCGCCTGGCCTTCCAGGCCGGCGCGTTCCTCTTCCGTGAGCTGCGCGGCAGCCACCAGAATGCGTGCGCTTTCCAGATACGCACGCTGCGGATAAGGCTTCTCTTCCAGCCCCGTGCGCCCCTGCGCGTCGCACTGGCAGGCCAGCAGCAACTCGCTGAACCGCTCGGGCCGGCGCAGCGCGTCGCAGTCGGTCAGCAGCCGCAGCAGGGTGTCGGGCCGCAGTTCCAGGGCGCGATGCACATTCGTATGCTGCTTGCAGTTCATGTGCGCCAGCTCGCGATGCGCGGTGGGTACCTTCAGCCGTGCGCACAACGCATCCACCAGGGCCAGTCCGCGCGATTCGTGCATGACATGCTTGGGCCATTGCTCGGGCGGCGTGGTGCCCTTGCCCAGATCATGCGTGAGCACGGCAAAGCGCGTCGTCACCGGCGCCTGCAGCTCCGCGGCGCGGCGCAGACACAGCAGCAGATGCACGCCTGTATCGATCTCCGGATGCCACTGTGCTGGTTGCGGCACGCCGAACAAAGCGTCCACTTCGGGGAAAATCACCTGCAGCGCGCCACAGTCACGCAGCACCTGGAAGAACACATCCGGCCGCGATTCGCCCAGTGCGCGCTCGGTTTCCTGCCATACGCGTTCAGGCACCAGCGCGGCCACTTCGCCGGCCTGCACCATCTGCCGCATCAGCGCCAGAGTGTCCGCATGCACCGTGAATCCCAGCGATGCAAACCGCGCCGCGAAACGCGCCACCCGCAGGATGCGCACGGGATCTTCACTGAACGCCGGCGACACATGCCGCAGCACGCGCGCCGCCAGATCCGCCTGCCCGCCGTAAGGATCCACCAGCGAGCCGTCGTCGCGCTGCGCGATGGCATTGATGGTCAGATCACGTCGCAGCAGGTCCTCTTCCAGCGTGATGTCCGGCGAGAATTCGGTGACGAAGCCGCGATAGCCGGGCGCCGTCTTGCGCTCGCGCCGCGCCAGCGCATGCTCGGCATGCGTCTCGGGATGCAGGAACACCGGAAAATCCCGGCCCACGGGCTGGTAGCCGGCGTTGAGCAGCTGCTCAGCCGTCGCGCCCACCACCACATAGTCACGTTCGTGGACTGGGCGGCCCAACAGCGCATCCCGGACCGCGCCTCCCACCAGATAGACTTGCATGACAGTGATGGTACTCAAGAATCTGCCCCGGCTGTCTGTCCGCGCGTTGCGCGTCGGATTGCTTGCCACCACTTCACTGCTGGCCAGCGGCTGCTACCTGATGCAGGCCGCGCGCGGCCAGCTCGCGGTGATGCGTGCGCGGCAGCCCATCGACAAGATCCTCGCCCACCCAGCCACGGGCGAAACGCTCAAAGCCCAGCTCATCCGCGCGCGCCGCATCCGCGAATTCGCATCCAGAGAACTGGGCCTGCCCGACAACGCGGCTTATCGCAGTTATGCCGACATCGGCCGCCGCTACGTGGTGTGGAATGTGGTGGCCACGCCGGAGTTTTCGGTCACGCCGCGGCAATGGTGCTTTCCCATCGCCGGCTGTGTGGCCTATCGCGGCTACTTCAGCGAAGCCGCCGCCAACCGCTTTGCCGCCACGTTGAAACAGCAGGGCGATGATGTGATCGTCGGCGGCGTCACCGCCTACTCCACGCTGGGCCACATCGCCGACCCGCTGCTCAACACCGTCATCGGCTATCCAGAGCTCGATCTTGCCGCGCTCATCTTCCACGAGCTGGCGCACCAAGTGGCCTATCTGCCAGGCGATTCATCCTTCAATGAAGCCTTCGCCACCGCGGTGGAAGAAGAGGGCGTGGCGCGCTACGCCGCGCAGCTCGAAGACGCCTCCGTGCTCGCACGCTGGCAGCAGCGCCGGCGCCTGCGCATCGAGATCACCGCCGAGATCATCGCCACGCGCAATGATCTGGCGCGGCTGTACCGCCAGCGCATCGCGCCCGAAGCCATGCGCCAGCGCAAGGCCGAACGCCTGACGCAGCTGGCCGATGCCATCCGTGCCGTCGAAAAACGCGAAAACCGCTCATCCGGCTACGGCGGCTGGGTGGAGCAGGGGCTCAACAATGCCCAGCTGGCCTCGGTGGCCACCTATTACGACCAGGTGCCGCAGTTCGAGGCGCTGTTGAAGAACCAGTGCGGCGACTACCTGCCCTGTCTGTATACAAAAGTGAAACAGCAGATCGTCGAGCGGCGCACCAAGAAGCCTGCCTCATAAAGCGCTCCCCAAAAAAGAGGCCCCGACAGATCGGGGCCAATGGGGGAGTCGTCAACTCAATGAAAATGCACTTGCAGGTATGACAGTACCCGCCGCGTAAAATTCCTTACGCGGCTTCGACAGTCACACGCTTGGCCGCCACTTCCGGCTGCTTTGGTATCGAAACTTCCAGCACGCCGTGCGTGAAGCGGGCCTTGATCGCGTCGGCCTGCACGTTTTCCGGCAGGGCAAAGCGGCGCGTGAAGCTGCCCGAAACACGCTCCAGGCGCTCATAGCCTTCGGCGGCCTCCTTCTTGTCCGACTTGCGCTCGCCGCGCAGCGTCAGGATGCCCTTTTCCGCCGTGACTTCGATGTCCTCGGGCTTCACACCCGGCAGATCGGCCTTCACGACGAAGCGGTCCTTCTCTTCCTGCACGTCAACGGCCGGAATGAAGGCAACTGTGCCAGAGGGCGCGCCAACATAACCGTCCAGGTCGCGGCTCAGGCGGTTCAGCAGACTCCAGGGTTCGCGAATCGCAATGTTCATCAGCTCATCCTCCAGGAAGAAAGATTCCTTCGACGTACCGGATGTGCGGATGGCCTGCGGCGGTTTCAAGGCCGAAAACAAGCAAAAAAACACTATCGCGGCGCATCAGGGCGCCGCTGGGGACGCTCTTCAGAGTTTCAAGTGCTGGCGCAGGAACGCGTCGGATTTGCGCAGCAGGTCCGCGCGGGCGGCGCTATCCATCAAGCTGTGTTCCAGCTTCGGATACACCACCAGTTCGGTGGATTTGCCGGCGCTGCGCAGTTCCTTGTCCATCTTGCGCGACTGGGCAATGTCCACATTCAGGTCGTTGTCGCCCTGGAACATCAGCACCGGCGCCTTGAACACATCGGCGTGCTGCGCCGGCGAACCTTCCGCCACATGCGGACCACTGCCGACGAAATCGGCCACCAGATTGCCGTTGGTATAGACCGCAGCCTCGGTCTTCAGCAGCGCCAGGTCCGTCACGGGCGCAACCGCCACCACCGCCTTGAACAGCGTGGGATCCAGCACATTGGCCTGCAGCGCGGCGTATCCGCCATATGACCATCCCACAATTGCCAGCTTCGACGCATCGGCCATGCCCTGCGCCACCAGCCAGCGTCCGGCGTCGCACACATCACCAATGGCGGTTTTCCAGCTCTTGAAGCCATTGTCCATGTACCACTTGTCGCCGTAGCCGGCCGAACCACGGAAATTGGGCTGCAAAACCGCGTATCCCCGATGCGCGTAGAACTGCGACAACCAGTCGAACCCCCACTCATCCCGCGCCGCGGGGCCGCCATGCGGCATCACGATCGCCGGCAGGTTCTTCGCATCGGTGACACCCGGCGGCAGCGTGAGATACGCTGGAATCTGCGTGCCATCCGCAGCCGTGTACGTGATGGCCTTCACCGGCGACAGAGTCACGCCCTTCATTTCGGGGCGCGAGACCATGGTTTCCAGCAGCGTCTTCTTCGTGCGGTCGAACACGTAGAAGTGTCCGGCATCCACATCGCTGCCCGCCCACACCAGCAGCACCTGCTCATCCGCACTGGCGCTGACGAACTCGATGATGGGCAGCTTGGGCATGGCCTGCGCCAGCGAAGCGGCGATCGAACGGTAGGCGGGATCGAAATATTCCACCTGCCGACGCTCGGTGACGTAGGTGGCGCCGATCACGCGCCCGCCACGGCCCACCCGCACCACGTCGTCCACGTCCACCTGCTTCGAGGCGAACACCAGTTCTTTTTTCATCGAGCCATCGAGGGCGATGCGGAACAGCGCCATGCGGCCATTCAGCGGCTGCAGCACATAGGCCGCATTGATGATGGGATCCACCGCGACCGGCACCACGTCATCCGCATAGCTACGATCGCCCGCGTGGTAGATGCCCAGTTTGTGCCAGGCCCGGTCGTTTACCGCCCGGTAATACACTGTGAAGACGTCTTTCAGACTGCCGTTGTCGGTAACGGTGACCATGGTCATCAGCCGCACATGGCCCAGGCCATCGGAGATGTACTCATCCACCATCGGCCCGGGTTTTTCCACCGCCGTGGCCTTGCCGCTGCGCGTGTCCACCAGGTCCACGCCCAGACCTTCCTCGGTGCGCGCGGTGATCGAGCCGGTGGTGACCTCGGGCACATTGCTGCGCGACATCAGCACCTTGCCATCGACGCCGTCGAGCCAGTCCACCACGCCGGCGTCGAACAGACGTACGCCGCGCTGTGTCATCGAATCACGCTGGCCCAGCGGCAACACCTTGCTGCCATCGCTGTTCAGCGCCAGCGTGCGCGTGACAGGCACCAGCACAGTATTTACACGCCGGTTGCCGCGCATCTGGCACACCAGGCGGTCCTTCGCGGACCAGTCGCAATAAGTGAGTTTCATTGGATCGCCGTCGCCGCGTGCGATCTGCTTCGCCTCGACCTTGGCGAGGTCCACGATCACGGCAATGGTGCTGGGCCCAGTCCCCGGACCCACGAACACCATGTTCTTGCCGTCGGCCGACAGCGCCGCGGTGTAGATCATTTCCAGCTGACCGAAGCGCGCGGCGTCATCGGTCGGCGCCGGCGTCTGCTGCGAATTCGCCGCCGCGCAGGTCACGCACAGCACAGCCGCACTCATGAGCACGCTTCCCTTCATACCCATACTCCCAACCCATCCCTAGGCGCCTAAATTAGCAGGGGTTTTCGCTCTACGGACGACCCTCTGAAGCAATGAAAACCTGTGGATAATCTGTGCGCGGCCTGTTCACCAACCCCACAATAGGTTGATTGTTCCAACACCAGCCCCCATTTAAAGGTTCTCCCTATTGCAAAAATATTTTAGCCGAGCGAATCGCGTAAGGCATTGATGTGGTTTGACTTTCCGGGTCGTAACTGACTTCGGCAGCCAGCTTGACGCTGCCATATGTCTTAAATACGCTCATCAACCGGGCACAAGATCTTGTGCTCAGGGGGCCAACCAATAAGATCCGGTTTTACGAGGTTTCCGTCGGTCAATGAACACTGCCGTGAAGATCGAGCCCAAAAGCGTAGACAGCATTCCCTACCAGGAAGCATCCCTGGACATCTGGGACAAGAAATACCGCCTCACCTCCAAGGAAGGCGCCCACGTCGACAAGACCATGGACGACACCTATAAACGGGTGGCCCGCTGCCTGGCCGATGTCGAACGGCCCGCCGTGCGCGAGATGTGGCACGACAAGTTCCTGTGGGCGCTGAGAAAAGGCGCCATCCCCGCCGGCCGCATCACCAGCAATGCCGGCGCGCTGGAGCACAAGCCCGCCACCTCCACCATCAACTGCACGGTGTCCGGGCTCATCCGCGACTCCATGGACGACATCCTGCAGAAGGTGCACGAGGCGGGCCTCACACTGAAGGCCGGCTGCGGCATCGGCTATGAATTCTCCACGCTGCGGCCGCGCGGTGCGTATGTGTCGGGCGCTGGCGCCTACACCTCCGGCCCGCTGTCGTTCATGGATATCTACGACAAGATGTGTTTCACCGTGTCGTCGGCCGGTGGCCGTCGCGGCGCGCAGATGGGCACCTTTGAAGTTGGCCATCCCGATGCCATGGAGTTCATCCGCGCCAAGCGCGAGAACGGCCGTCTGCGTCAGTTCAACCTGAGCCTGCTCATCACCGATGAGTTCATGCAGGCCGTGCACGACAACATCGACTGGAAACTCGCCTTCCCGATCAGGGAGAAAGAATTCGACGGGGACAGCAAGCAGCTGCATGATCCGTCGAAGTTCATCTGGCGCGAGTGGCCCACGCACGAGGGCTACATCACCGATGAGGCGGGTCTCGTGGCCTGCAAGATCTACAAGACCGTGCCCGCGCGCCGCATGTGGGATGTCATCATGACTTCCACCTACGATTTCGCCGAACCCGGCTTCATCCTCATTGATCGTGTGAATGAGATGAACAACAACTGGTTCTGCGAGAACATCCGCGCCACCAACCCCTGCGGCGAGCAGCCGCTGCCGCCCTATGGCTCGTGCCTGCTGGGTTCGGTGAACCTTACGCGCTTCGTGATCGACCCGTTCACCAAGGACGCGCGTTTCGACTGGGATGAATACAAGGAAGTGGTGCGCGTGTTCACGCGCATGCTCGACAACGTGGTCGAGGTCAACGGCCTGCCGCTCGAAGGCCAGCGCAACGAGATCCTGCGCAAGCGCCGCCATGGCATGGGCTTCCTCGGCCTGGGTTCCACCTTCGCGCTGCTGGGCATGAAGTACGGCAGCCCCGAGTCGGTGAAGCTTGCCGAAGACGTGTCGCGCGAGATGGCCGTGGCCGGCTGGGAGGCGGGCCTGGAACTGGCGCGCGAGAAGGGCCCGGCGCCGATCATGAACGAAGAATTCGAAGTCACCGCAGAAATGCTGCGCAAACGACCGGAGATGAAAAAAGATGGGTGGAAAGTCGGCGCACGTGTCCCGGGTCGCCTCCTGCATGCCCGCTACAGCCGCTATATGCAGCGTATCGCTGGGGTGGCGCCACAACTGGTTGACGATCTTGCGCAGGTTGGGGCGCGTTTCACACACCACA
>DATNCK010000105.1:0-2224 GCA_035571575.1 Steroidobacteraceae bacterium
ATGTGCATCCCATATGCATATGGACGCATGCCGAGCGCGCAAGTTCCAGTCAGGAGAAATACGTACGGTCACCCCGTCAGCAGGATCGCCTCGGCGTGCTCAATGGCAGCCGGCACGCCGTATACCACCAGTACGTCACCTTCCCGCATCACCACCGAGCCTTCCGGCTCACGCCCCGTGATTCCGTGACGCCGCAGCGCCGTGAACGCCACCTCCGCACCCCGGGTGCGGATCTCCTCCAGGGTGCGGCCCACCGCCCAGGCGCGCGGCGGAATCACGATCGGGGCAATGGCTTCGCCATCCTCCTGAGCGGGAGCCGCCGACGCCACGGTATCCGGCAGCACCACGTTACGCAGCGTCGAATAGCGGGCGCGGCGGATCTCGCCGACGGTGCGCACGACGCGCGTCATCGGTACGTTCAGCAGCATCAGTACCTGCGACACCAGCATCAGGCTGGCTTCGAAGGTTTCAGGCACCACTTCGGTGGCACCGGCCTGCGTCAGTTCGTTCAGCCCCACATCATCGGCGGTGCGCACCAGTACGGGCACATCGGCACGATGCAGACGCACCGCGCGCACGATGCCCACCGACACCTGCGGATTGGCAAAGCTCACGACCACGGCGCTGGCAGTGTCGATGCCGCAGGCCAGCAGCACATCTTCGTCGGTGGAATCGCCATAGATCACCGGGTAACCGGCCTGCCGCGCCGGACGCACACGCGCCAGGTCCAGATCCACGGCAATGTACTCGAAACCCTGCGACTCCAGCACGCGGGCGATGTTCTGGCCCACGCGCCCGAAACCGCACAACACCACATGCTCGCGCCGCGCGACGTCACGGGTGACTGCCTGTTCGCCTTCGATGGAGCTTTGCGGCGGACCCTTTTCGCGCAGCAGGAAGCGCGCGATGGTCCGGTTGTAGCGGATGCCGAAGGGTGCCGCCAGCATGGTGACCACCAGCGCCAGCAGCAGCGGCTGCAGCACCGTATTCGGCGCGATGGAATTCGGCGCCTTGATCAGCAGCGTCAGCAGCGCGACGCCGAACTCGCCGCCGCCGCCCAGCACCATGCCGGTACGCAGCGCCTTGAAATGCGTCGACACGAAGGGCCGCACTGACAGCGCCGCAGCGCCCACCTTCAGCAACACCAGACCCACCACGGTGGCGAACACCAGCAGGAACTGACTGAACAGCAGGCCCACATCCAGCAGCATGCCCACGGAAATGAAGAACAGTCCCAGCAGCAGCTCGCGGAACGGCCGGATCACAGCCTCCACCTGATGCCGGTATTCGGTTTCCGCCAGCAGCATGCCAGCGAGGAATCCGCCCAGCGCCAGCGACAGGCCGGCACGCTCTGTGATCCACGCGGATGCCAGCACCACCAGCAGCACCGCCAGCGTGAACAGCTCCTTGAGCCGGATGCGCGCGATCTCGACGAACAGCGGCCGCATCAGCCAGCGGCCGGCGGACAGCACCAGCAGCAGCGCCGCCATGCCCACGCCTACCGTCTCGACCACGCCGATGAAACTGAAACCCTTACCGGCTGTGCCATCGGCAATGGCCGTGGCCAGCGCCAGCAATGGCACGAAGGCCAGATCCTGGAACAGCAGGATGGCGAACGAGAGTCGCCCATGCGAGCGGTTGATCTCCGCCTGCTCCGTGAGCTGGCGGATCACGATGGCGGTGGAGGACATCGACAGTGCGCCGCCCACCACGACTGCCACCAGCCACGACAGACCCAGCAGCCTGCCCGCAAGCGCGAATATCACCAGGGTCAGCGCGACCTGCAGTGCGCCCAGGCCGAACACCTCACGGCGCATGGCCACCATGCGCGGCCAGGAGAATTCCAGCCCCAGAGTAAACAGCAGGAACACCACGCCGATCTCGGCCAGCAGCCGGATCTGTTCGGAGTCGTTCATCAGGCCCAGTGCATGGGGACCGACCAGCAACCCCACGCCCAGATAGCCGAGCACTGGTGGCAGCCCGAGACGGCGCGCAGCGGTGACCACCAGCACCGAGGCCAGCAGCAACGCGATTACCTGGGTCAGTGGGTCGTGCGCCATCCTTGACCCAAGGATAGCGCGCGACGGGCGATCAGGCGGGGAAGAACTCGATGGGCTTGGTCGTGGTCATCGACTCGACGTCCTTCGCGGGGAAGCGGATCGCCTTCACGCGCGCCACGATCTTGCGCTCGAGCTCCGGATCATTGAGCTCGCTCGACACCACG
>DATNCK010000106.1:0-2451 GCA_035571575.1 Steroidobacteraceae bacterium
TTCGCGCGGGTGAGATTGACCCAGGGTTGATAGTGGCTTTTTTGTACATCGCATGTACAATAGCCCGACATGATCACCAACATCGACATCGACGAAGCCGTCGTGGCGGAGGCCATGAAGCTGTCGGGCGCACGCACGAAACGCGAGGTGGTGGACCGGGCCTTGCGCGAGATGGTCGCCCGGGCCAGGCGACCCTCGATTCGCGAGCTGTTCGGCATCGGCGGCATCGATCCGGACTACGATCCCAAGGCGCCTTGGGCGCGTGGGACCGAGGTGGGCCGCAATCGTGTCGAGCAGCCACGCGCCCTTTACAAGGCGAAGGCCGCGCCAGCCGTTGGCAAACGCAGCAAGCCAGCTCGCAGCAATAGCTGATGCTGCTGGTCGACTCCACCGTCTGGATCGACTGGCTGAACGGCGCCGACACCGACGCCGTCCGGTTCATCCAGGGCCGCGAAGGACAGGAAGAGCTGGCCCTCACCCAAATGATCTATCTCGAGGTGCTGCAAGGGATTGCCTCAGTGCGGCAGTTTGCCGCCACGCAGCGCGTTCTCGGCTCGCAGGTCCTGCTCTTGCCTGGCCATCCTCTGGAAACGTTCGAGGCAGCTGCCCATTTGTATCGGCGCGCCCGCACCATGGGCCTGACCATCCGAAAGTCGAGCGACTGCCTGATCGCGGCGATCTCGCTCGAGCAGCAGGCCTTGCTGGTCCACAACGACCGCGACTTTTTCGCTCTCGGCCAGGCCGAACCGGGGCTGAGGATTTATCCGGCTGCGGCAGCGAGTCCGCACTGAACTGCACAATCGAGCCATGAACCTGCTCCTGTCAGTGAAGACGGCGCCACCTTCGCTGCTGCTGCGCGTGTCGATCGCCGTGGCGGTGATCACCATCGCCATGAAGACGCTGGCCTGGTGGATCACCGATTCGGTCGGCCTGCTGTCGGACGCGATGGAGTCGTTCGTCAATCTCGCGAGTGCAGCCTTTGCGCTGGTGATGGTCACGATCGCGCGCCGGCCGGCCGACGCCGACCATCCTTACGGCCATCACAAGGCCGAGTACTTTTCCTCCGGATTCGAAGGTCTGATGATCATCGTGGCGGCGCTGGGCATCATCTGGGCCGCGGTCCAGCGGCTGCTCAATCCGCAGCCACTGGACCAGCTCGGTTGGGGCCTGGCGCTGTCGGTGCTCAGTTCCGGCTTCAACGCCGCGCTGGCTTGGGCCATGCTGCACTCGGGGCGCCAGCACCGTTCGATCGCGCTGGAGGCCGACGCACGCCACCTGATCACCGATGTATGGACGTCGGCCGGTGTGGTCGCGGGCGTGGGACTCGTGGCGCTCACAAGCTGGCAGTGGCTGGATCCGGCCGTCGCGATCGGCGTGGCGCTGAATATCCTGCGCGAGGGCACTGCGCTGATGTGGAAGTCGTCGCAGGGACTGATGGACGAAGCAGTCGAGCCCGAGGTCATGGCGGATATCGAAAAAACGCTGGCCGAGTTCCAGCACCACACCATCCGCTTCGACCACATCTCGACCCGCCGTTCGGGCCAGCGGCGCTTTGTCGACCTGCACATGCACATGCCGGCGAGCTGGACGCTCAGGCGCGCGGCCGCCCTGCGCGGCGCGGTCGAACAGGCGCTGATGAGCGCGGTGCCCGGCCTGCGCGCCACCATCCAGCTGCTGCCCAGCGACGTTGAGGCCCATTTGGAAGACGGAGAGGATCCGCTTTGATTGCGCTGATCCAGCGAGTGAGCCAGGCGCGGGTGGTGGTGGGCGGCATCACGGCCGGCGAAATCGGTGCCGGCCTGCTGGTGCTGGTGTGTGCCGAGCGCGGCGACACCGAAGCGCAGGCCGACAAGCTGCTGGCCAAGATCCTGAGGCTGCGCATCTTCGGCGACGAAGCCGGCAAGATGAATCGCAGCGTGCAGGACACCGGCGGCGGCCTGCTGCTGGTGAGCCAGTTCACGCTCGCCGCCGACACCTCGGGCGGCAACCGCCCCAGCTTCACCAATGCCGCCGCGCCCGAGGAAGGCCGGCGCCTGTACGACTACTTTGTAGCGCAGGCCCGCGCGGCCCATCCGGTAGTGCAGACCGGCGAGTTCGCCGCGCACATGCAGGTGCATCTGGTGAACGATGGGCCGGTGACGATTCCCTTGCGGGTCGTTTGAAGACAAATCCGCGTACGGTAGTTCGGTTTCGGTTTCAATATGGGTTCGCGAATCCCAGCGACGCAAGCAGCAGGATCTCCAGAGCCTCCATCTCCAATGCCGCGCCTTCGCTGCCTTCATGCTCATATCCCTGCGCGTGCAGCATGCCGTGTATGAGCAGATGCGCGTAGTGGGCTTGCAGGCTCTTGCGCTGCTCCCGCGCCTCGCGTTCGACGACAGGTCCGCACAGTACGAGGTCCGCCATGACGACCGGCTCGCGCGCGTAATCGAAGGTGAGGACATTGGTTGC
>DATNCK010000107.1:0-2637 GCA_035571575.1 Steroidobacteraceae bacterium
GCTCCCGGCCGCGTCGCGCCCTGGAGAAGCGGCTGAACGCGGTGGCCGGTGGTGGAGGCGCACAGGGCGAGCTACTGCATCTGTTGGCCGCAGTAGCGGCGGCGAAACAGAACGTACCGGTGGCGCAGCTCGAATCACTCACCTTCAAGCCCGGCGGCATGCAGCTGAAGCTCAACGCACCCGATGCGAGCACACTCGAACAGTTCAATCAGGCGCTGCGCGCCAGCGGCTACAAGGCGGAGCTCACCGGCGGCAATGCCCGCGGCACCACCTATGAAGGCCAGGTGGAACTCAAGGGAGGCTCATGATTCCAGCCTCCCTCAAAGCCTGGTACGAGCGCCAATCCGAGCGTGACCAGCGAGTGCTGCGCTGGGGCGGCGTGATCGTAGTGATACTCGTGATACTGGGCGTGCTGGTGCCGCTGCAGCGTGGGCTGGTGACGGCACGCAGCCATCTTGCCGAGCAGCAGGCAGACCTGGTGTGGATGCGCTCGATGGCGCCCGCGCTCGCAGCGGCCGGTCCTGGCCCCGCAGCCACACCGACGAACGAATCGCTGGTGGTACTGATCGACCGCACGGCACGTGAATCCGGTCTGGCGCAGGCATTGACCGGCAGCCAGCCCAGCGGCAATGGCGCCATGCGCGTGCAGCTGGAAAACGCCGATTTCAACCTGCTGATCGGCTGGCTGTCGCGGCTCGGCTCGCAGCTGGGCGTGCGCGTTGAAAACGCCAGCGTCACTGCCAATGGCAGTGCGGGCGTGGTCAACGCCACGATACTGCTGCAGCGCTGATTCGTGCGTCCCTCGCTGCGCTTCATCCTGCTGGGTCTGGCGACATTTCTCGTCGCATTGATCGTCGTCCTTCCGGCAAGCTGGCTGCGGCGTGTACTGCCACCAGGCGTGCAGTGCCCGAACTGGAGCGGCAGCCTGTGGCGTGGAGAATGCACGGGACTCACCTTGTCATCTGGCGCGAAGCAGCCGTTACGTCTGGATTCACTTCGCTGGCGGCTGCACCCACTGTCGTTGCTGCGCGCGCAGCTGAACGCGGATGTGCAGCTGGACGGAGCCGGCATGCAGGCGCGCGCCACGGTGCTTGCGGGCCGCGACGACCTGCTGCGCATCTCTGCTCTGTCTGCCACCGGCGCGCTCAACCACCAGCTGCTCGGCGCCCTGCCCGCTGGCTGGACTGCCACAGTGGATGCCCGCAACGTCGCATTCGAGCTGCAGGGTCGCAACATCCAGCAGATTGCCGGAATCCTCACGGCACGCGAAGTGACCGATGAGCATGGCACCCGGCTTGGCGACTACGAGCTGCAATTCGCCCCGCAGCAGCACCCACCTTACAGCGGCACGTTACGCGACGTCGGCGGGCCCGTGGAACTCAAGGCTCGGCTGAGTATCAAGGCCGATCGCAGCTGGATGCTGGATGGTGCGGCGACACTGCGCCCCGGCGGCCCGCCGCAGCTGGGGCGCATGCTCGATCAGCTCAACACCGCGGACCTGCAAGGACGACACCGCATCCTGCTCGAAGGCGTGGTCGACTAGACGTTCGCGGCATCCAGTTCGCGGAATTCATCCAGCCACGGAAAATACAGCGCCGCACGCACGGTTTCCGGACCAACCCGGGCTGCCAGTTGCCTGTAAAGTTCCAGCTGAGGCCGGTAGCGCGCCAGTTCGGATTGCAGAAACTCCTCCAGCCCGCCGCCACTGTGTGAGCTGGTCTTGAAATCGATCACCCAGCGCTGCTGCTGCTCATCGACGAAGCTGCGGTCGATGACGACATTGCGCAACACGCCATCGATGACGCCAGACAGTCGCCATTCACTGCGCGCATCGCGATGCGCCTGCGCCAGCAGCCATTGCGCACGCGGCTGCTGAAGCACCTCCCGCAGGCGCGCGACGATGCGTGATGCAACATCTGCTGCCGCAGCGCTGGCGAGACCGGATTCACGCAGCCGCGCCACATAGTTCGGCAGGCGCTGCCCCAGCTCGTCTGCGTCGGGCAAACCCTGCTGCGCGAAACGCTCCAGTTCCGCGTGCACCAGGGTGCCGGCGGCGCGTGCCTGCGGCCCCACCCAGTCGTATTCCGGCACGGCATGCGAAGCCGTGCCACCACTGAGACTGCGGGCGGACACGGGACCACGCAGTACCGGATGCACAAAGTCCGGGGCAAGCTGATACCAGGACGTATCCAGGCGCAAGCGCTCCGCCCCAGGGATTACTGTTTCGGGAGGCGGTGTTGCTGAGTCGAATTCCTCGCGCACTGCCGGCCAGAGTATCTGCAGCAACGAACGCGCACGCGGCACACGCCGCTGCTGGGTGCGATTCCAAGGCGCATGGCCCGACAGGTACAGCCGATGACGTGCGCGCGTCACTGCCACATAGGCCAGCCGCACACGCTCGTTGTCCTGTCGTTGCCGCTGCAGACCGGTGATGAATCGCGCCAATGGATCGGCACTTCCCGCGCCACCAATGCTGCGTACGGCCAGCAGCAGATCGGTCTCGCCCGCGGCGGCGGGCAACTCCAGCCAGCGCAGCAGTGGCGCCTGGTCAGCGCGCGCGATGCGACCCAGTCCGGGCAGGAACACTGCATCCCACTCCAGTCCTTTGGAATGGTGGATGGTCAGTATCTCCACCGG
>DATNCK010000108.1:0-6514 GCA_035571575.1 Steroidobacteraceae bacterium
TCCGGCATGGCTACCGCAGTGCGCAACGTCGCCCAGAGGCGACTGTGACGGGGTGCGCTTCTGGGAGAGGCGGTGGCGGGGTTTGGCGACAGCGAGGCGCCCGTAGACACCCTGCATTCGACAGACGGACCGGGGTGCACGCCGCACGGTCCCGCATTGTATGGGCCGCCGCGAAGCGCGGCGGCCAAGATGAGTGATTCGGGCCGCTGCGCGTCCCGACTAACTCATCTTTTCATGGCCTCGAAGAAGTCCGAATTGGTCTTCGTGTCCTTCATCTTGTCGAGCAGGAATTCAATGGCGGCCAGTTCATCCATGGGATGCAGCAGCTTGCGCAGGATCCACATCTTCGCCAGCTCGCCCTGATCGGTGATCAGCTCTTCCTTGCGCGTGCCGGAGCGGTTGATGTTGATGGCCGGGAAGGTGCGCTTCTCGGCGATGCGGCGATCCAGATGGATTTCGCTGTTACCCGTGCCCTTGAACTCTTCGAAGATCACGTCGTCCATCTTCGACCCGGTATCGACCAGCGCGGTGGCCAGGATGGTGAGCGATCCACCTTCCTCGATGTTGCGGGCCGCGCCGAAGAAGCGCTTCGGGCGCTGCAATGCGTTCGCGTCCACACCACCGGTGAGCACCTTGCCGGAGCTGGGCACCACGGTGTTGTAGGCCCGCGCGAGACGAGTGATGGAGTCGAGCAGGATGACCACGTCTTTCTTGTGCTCGACCAGGCGCTTGGCCTTCTCGATGACCATCTCGGCCACCTGCACGTGACGCGCGGCGGGCTCGTCGAAGGTCGACGACACCACTTCGCCCTTCACGGTGCGCTGCATCTCGGTCACTTCTTCCGGCCGCTCGTCGATGAGCAGCACGATGAGATAGACCTCGGGATGGTTGGAGGTAATCGCGGTGGCGATGTTCTGCAGCAGCATCGTCTTGCCCGCCTTGGGCGGCGAGACGATGAGGCCACGCTGGCCCTTGCCTATCGGCGCCACGAGGTCGATGGCGCGCGCGGTGAGATCCTCCGTGCTGCCATTGCCCCGCTGCAACTTCAGGCGGTGCGTGGGATGCAGCGGCGTGAGATTCTCGAACAGCACCTTGTTGCGGGCGCTCTCGGGTGAATCAAAATTGATCTCGCCCACCTTCAGCAGCGCAAAATAGCGCTCGCCGTCCTTGGGGGGACGGATCAGGCCGGAGATGGAATCACCGGTGCGCAGGTTGAAGCGGCGCACCTGGTTGGGAGAGATGTAGATGTCGTCAGGGCCGGCCAGATAGCTGGAATCGGCCGAACGCAGGAAGCCGAAGCCATCCTGCAGAATCTCGATCACGCCCTCGCCATAGACGGCTTCACCGTTTCTGCCGTATTCCTTGAGGATCGAGAAGATGATGTCCTGCTTGCGGGAGCGGGCAAGGCTTTCCAGCCCCATGGACTCGGCCACTTTCACCAGCGCGGTGATGGGCTTGGCCCGCAGCTCGTTCAGGCTCATCGTGCGACGAGCCTGCTCCAGATCGGCCTTGCTGACGATTTCGCCATCGGCCGAAGGATCAAACGGCTCCGGATCGTAGATCTCGTCGTGACGACCGATGTTGCCGTTGGCGTTGCCGTTGCCACCGCCCCCACCGCCGCCGCGATTGCCATCCCGGCGATGCTTGCCCTGCCGGTTGCGGTTCTGACCGCCGCCGCCGCCCGGCCCTCCCAGATAGCCCCTCACAGGTTGCCGGCCGATTGTGTCTTGGACAGATTCCCGTCCAGGAAGGCCGCCAGCTGTGACTTGGACACTGCGCCGACCTTCTGCGCTTCGACCTTACCGTCCTTGAAGAGGATCAGCGTGGGAATTCCCCGGATACCGAAACGCGGCGGCGTCTGCGGGTTTTCGTCGATGTTCAGTTTGGCGATTTTCAGGCGCCCTTTGTAGTCATTGGCCGCCTCATCGAGGATGGGGGCGATCATCTTGCAGGGACCGCACCATTCAGCCCAGAAATCGAGCAGCACTGGCTCGGTGGACTTCAGTACGTCATTTTCGAATGTAGCGTCCGAGGTGTGGACGATCAGTGGATTGCTCACTGCTTAGCCTCCGATGGGAAACATGGCTTTAAATGGTGCTGGATCGCTGAAGGATCAAGAGTCGACTTTTTTGGGTTGTGGCGCCGCTGCGCTTGGCGGGGTAGAAATCCCGCGCCATGGATACGGTCAACGAGTTAGACTAGATGTTTAGGGAATGGTTCCAGGGCGCTTAGAACCGCGCCATGTATAGATGCTTTTGTAGCCGTTCCCTCGACTTTTTGCAAGTTCCTGCGGCTGCGGTATACGCATCATACGCCGCAACAATATTGAGAGGGTATGTTCAGAAAGATCTGGAACCGGTTATTCGGCCCCGCCATATCGGCACCCGAGGCACCACGCGACGAGGAGCCTGCTGCAGCGCTACTGGACAGCATACCGACCCCGCTGAAGCCCGATGCGGCTCCTGACGGGCCGGAATTCGCCCAATTTGCTCTGCACCCCAGCCTTGCACAAGGCATCCGTGACGCGGGTTTCGTGCGCTGCACTCCCATTCAGGCACAGACCCTGCCATTGGCGCTGGCTGGCAAGGACGTCGCCGGTCAGGCTCAGACCGGCACCGGCAAGACCGCCGCCTTTCTGGTCTCGATGTTCCAGACCTTGCTCACCCACCCGCGCGGCCAGCGTTCACCTACGGCCGTGCGCGGCATCGTCATCGCACCCACGCGCGAACTGGCGGTGCAGATCCACAACGATGCGGTGATCCTGGGCAAGCACACCGGCCTGAAACTGGCCTGCGTATTCGGCGGCGTGGATTACGAAAAGCAGCGCCGCCAGTTCGAGAATGGCGTGGACGTGCTGATCGGCACGCCGGGCCGCATCATCGATTACTTCAAGCAGCATGTGTTCGATCTGCGTCAGGTGCAGGTCTGCGTTCTGGATGAAGCCGACCGCATGTTCGATCTGGGCTTCATCGCCGACATCCGCTTCATGCTGCGCAAGATGCCGGAGCCTGCGCATCGACAGTCGATGCTGTTTTCCGCGACGCTGGCGCAGCGCGTGCTGGAACTGGCCTATGAGCACATGAACAGCCCGGAGCTCATACAGATAGAGCCGGACAAGATGACGGCGGACAGGGTGCGCCAGCTGATCTACTTCCCGGCGATGGAAGAGAAGATCCCGCTGCTGATCGGGCTGCTGCGCTCATCCATGTCCGAGCGCACGATGGTGTTCGTGAACACGCGACGCCAGGCCGATCGGCTGGAAGAAGTGCTGCGCGCCAATCACATCAATGCACAGGCTCTGTCGGGAGACGTGCCGCAGAACAAGCGGCTGCGTTACCTGAAGGATTTCCACAGCGGCGCGCTGGCAGTGCTCATCGGCACCGATGTGGCTTCACGCGGACTGCACATTCCTGACGTGAGTCACGTGTTCAATTTCGACCTGCCGCAGGATTGCGCCGACTATGTGCATCGCATCGGCCGCACGGCGCGTGCCGGCGCCGAAGGCGACGCCATCAGCTTCGGCTGCGAGGACTATGCGCAATGCCTGCCTGACATTGAAAAATACATCGGACACACCATTCCGCGCGGCACGATTTCGCCGGAGCTGATGGCCAAGGATGTGCATTTCCCCAGGCACAAGCCGCGCGAGGACTTCGCGCCCCGTCACGGTGGTGGTGGTGGCGGAGGCGGTCGCGGTGGCCCGCGTGGCGGCGGCAGGCCGGGTGGCGGCCCACCGCGTGGTGGCGGGCGCCCCGGCGGCGGTCCGCGCCATGGCAGACCACCGGGACGCTAGCCCGCGGTTGGCACGCCGACGCATCAGCGCGCCGGAAAGATCAACGGCTCATCATTGGATGTCCGCCACCGCCGCCACGTGCAGACCGGTGGATGGCGGCTCGCGCGGCGGCCGGCTGGAATCCGGATGGGTCACAGCGATGACGCAGCCGATGCCGGCCGCGCGCGCAGCCTGCAGCACCTTGGCGTTGTCATCGATGAAGGCGGTGCGCGCGGGATCGAAAGGCTCTGCCTTGCGCAGCCGCAGCCAGAACTCCGCGTGCTCCTTCGGCGCTGCGAATACATGCGAGCTGTACATGGCATCGAGGAGCGGTCGGATGCCAACCTTCTCATCCTTGATGCGCAAGGTCTCGGGATGCGAGTTGGTGGCCAGCACCAGTCGCCTTCCCGCACTGCGCTGGCGGCGCAAGAAATCCTGCGCTCCAGGCAGCCAGGCGATGCGCTCGTCATGCTGCGTCTTGATGGCAGACAGGTTCAGCTCCAGCATCCGCGACCAGTGGTCGAGGCAGTACCAGTTCAGCGTGCCCTCGGCCTCGCGCAGCCGCGGCCCGATCTCCTCACGCAGCGCATGTTCGGCGCTCATGCCACGCGCGGCCCCATAGTAGGCCGGCACCACTTCCAGCCAGAAGTGCGTATCGAAGGCCAGATCGAGCAGGGTGCCGTCGAGATCCAGCAGCAGTGTGTTGATGTGATCGGGCAGGCGCACAGTGGGGGTCATGGCCTGCGTATGATACGCGGCGAATGGAAATGCTCATCGACCTGCATACGCACAGCCATCATTCGGATGGCACCCTCGCGCCCGCGGAGCTCGTGGCCAGGGCTGTCGCGCGCGGCGTGCAGGTGCTGGCACTGACGGATCACGACACCACCGCCGGCGCGGCCGAAGCGCACCAGGCCTGTTCCGCTGCCGGCATCCACTGCGTGGCTGGCGTGGAGGTCACCGCGAGCTGGCGTGGCCAGGAGATTCACATCGTGGGGCTGGGCGTCGACCCGTCAGCGACGCCACTGCAGTCACATCTGACGCATCTGGTGCAGCTGCGCCGCGCCCGCATCGCGGCCATTGGCGAAAAGCTGCGACGCAGCCGCAAGTTCACTGGCGTGGATCCGGCGCAGCAATTGCTGGAAGCCGGCGGAGTGCCCACGCGCACACACCTTGCGCGCGCCATCGTGCAAGGCGGCCTGGCCAAGTCCGTGCAGGATGCGTTCGACCGTTTTCTCGGCCGCGGCACACCGGGCCATGTGCCACAGCAGTGGCCCGAAATGCCCGTGGCAGTGGACGTAATCCGCCAGGCAGGCGGGCACGCCGTGCTGGCGCATCCGCACCGTTACAAGCTGTCGGCCGGCGCGCTGCGCAATTTATGCGCGGAGTTCCGCGACTGCGGCGGCGCGGCGCTGGAAGTCAGCCTTCCTGCCCTGTCACCCAACGACGCATCGCGGCTGGCTTCACTGGCGCGGCAGCATGCACTGGCCGGATCGGCCGGTTCTGATTTTCACGAGCCGGGGCTGCCATGGCGCCCGCTGGGCCGCTTCGCTAAGCTACCCGAAGGGATAGAACCGCTGTTGCCGCGACTGCGGATCATGAACCACGAGTGACGGCATGTCGGAAGAAGACGGCGAAGACAACGTCAATCGCGAGCTGTTCCGCAACATCGAGAAGTTGCGGCAGTTGCGCATCGAGCATCGCGACCTTGACCACGTGATCTCCCGGCTGACGCTCGACATCCATACCGACGAGGTGCAGATGCGGCGGCTGAAGAAGCGCAAGCTGTTGCTCAAGGACCAGATAGCCAAACTGGAAAGTCAGGCCATCCCGGATCTGAACGCCTAAAGACCGCCCCATCGCCAGTGAAAGAGTTCTTCGACCGACTGGCCTCTCCCGCCACCCTGACCGAACTGCTGATCATCCTCGGTGCCGCCGTGGCGGGACTGTGGTCCAGTCATCTGGCGCGCGCCGCGCTGGTGCGCTCGCCGCTGGCCGGTGAGCGCAGCCTGCTGGCCCGCGTGCTGCGCGGCCTGGTGGCGGCGACCACGCCATTGATGGCCCTTGCCGTGCTGCTGATCGCACGCGCCCTGCTCGACCTCACGGACATGGCACCCCGGCTCATCGACGTCGCCCTGCAGCTGGGGGCTGCGCTGCTGGCCGTGCGCGTGGGCCTGTACCTGCTGTGCCTTGTGATGGGACCGCGCAGCTGGATCGCACGCTGGGAAAGGCGGCTGTCGTGGTTGCTGTGGGTGCTGCTGGGCTTTGCGTGGATGGGATGGTTCGACTTCATTGAGTCCAGCCTCGACGCGGTGGATCTGATTCCGGGCAAGGCGCGCTTCACGATCTGGGCGCTGCTGAAGGGCCTGGTAGTGGTGACGCTGTTCATCGTGATCGCGAGCCTGCTGTCGCGTGCCGTTGAAGCGCGGGTGATGAAAGTCACTGGACTGGCATTGTCGACCCGCGTCGGCATCAGCAAATTCACGTATTTCTTCCTGCTGGGGCTGGGAGTGCTGGTGGGCATCAACGCGGCGGGCGTCGATCTCACTGCACTTACCGTGCTCACCGGTGCCGTGGGCATCGGCCTGGGATTCGGTCTGCAATCCATCGCCAGCAATTTCGTCAGCGGCTTCGTGCTGCTGATGGACCGCTCGATCAAGCCGGGCGACGTCATCAGCTTCACCGGCACGACCGGCACCACCACCGAAGGCTTCGGCTGGGTGCAGGAGCTGCGCGGCCGTT
>DATNCK010000109.1:0-16998 GCA_035571575.1 Steroidobacteraceae bacterium
TGCCTGATCCGAAAGACACGACGCGGTGCTTGCGATCAGCTGCCGATAAAGCGCTGGTTGGCACGGTCTTTCACGACCCGATCACCGCGGAACACCGTACCGTTCATCGCAATGTAGACACCCGGCGGCGCCACCTGCGCCGCCGCGAAGGCCATCCCGAGATTGAATGGCGCGTCGGTCTCATTAAACCTTGCCGGGGCGAGCGCCCCGGTGAGCACCATTGTCTTGTCACGGATGCCCAGCAGCGCCTGTGCGGTCTGCGTCATGGTGTCCGTTCCATGAGTGATGACAATGCGTGAATACTCACTGTTGCGCACGCTGTCCACGATCAAGGCGCGGTCCGCATCCGTCAGATCGAGGCTGTCTTTGTGCAGCAGCTCACGGCACACGAACGAGTGCGTGACCCGCGCCAGACCCAGCAAGCGTGGCACGAAGCTGTCGGAGATCTGGTACTGACTGGTGGCGTCGAAGTATTGCTTGTCGATCGTGCCGCCGGTGGTCAGCACGAGGATGGGCTGCTCCACCGCAATTCCCGCATTCGGTTCCTGCATGAGAGCCAGTCTACTCGACTCACCAACGGCAGTTGATGTGCGTTGCAAAGTGTATCAGTATACGGGTACACAATTACAACGAGTGATCCTTGGACCTCACCATCGACGTCAAGGACGGCGTGCCGATCTACCGGCAGATCGCCAACCAGATCCGCTACATGGCGGCCTCCGGCCTGTTGCAGCCCGATGAAGAGCTGCCCCCCATCCGCGCGCTGGCGGCGCAATTGCGCGTAACACCAAACACGGTGGTGAAGGCCTACGAAGAACTGGAAAGCGCCGGCGTCATCAGCAAACGCCGCGGTTCAGGCTGTTTCGTCAGTGAAGGCCCATCGAAACTGGCGGAGCGCGAGAAGCGCCGCATCCTGGAGCAGCGCATTGACGGCCTGCTGGCCGAAGCGCGGCAACTGAATTACCGCACTGGCGAACTCATGAAGCTGATCCACAAGCGACTCGCCATCCTGGACAACCTGACCGGCAAGGTCGCCAACGGAGATGAGCCATGAACGCGCCGATTGTCGAAGTGAAGGGGCTGACGCGGCGCTATGGTGACAATCGCGCGCTGGACAATATCGATTTCAGTGTCGGTGCAGGTCGTGTGTACGGACTGGTCGGCGCCAACGGTGCAGGCAAAACCACCCTGCTGAAACATCTGCTGGGCCTGCTGCGCCCACAGGCCGGCACCGTGCGCGTGTTCGGAGACGATCCCATACGGCACCCGGGGCGCGTGTTGAAACGCATCGGGTACCTGTCCGAGCAGCGCGACATGCCGGAGTGGATGCGCATCAGCGAGTTCCTGAGCTACCTGCAGGCCTTTCATCCCACGTGGGACATGCGTTTCGCCTACGAACTCGTCGACACCTTCAAGCTCGATGCGGACCGGAAGATCTCTGCCCTGTCCCAGGGCATGCGCGCGCAGACGGGCATCATCGCGGCACTGGCGCATCGGCCTGAGCTGCTGATTCTCGACGAGCCCTCCAACGGGCTGGACGCCGTGGTACGTCTGGACATCATCGACGCGGTGATCCGCACAGTGGCCGATGAAGGCCGCTGCGTGATCTTCTCCTCGCACCTGCTGGACGAGATGGAGCGCACCTGCGATCACGTCACGATGATTCAGGACGGCCGCATCACCTTCGACTGCGACCTGGATGCCATCAAGGAGACGTATCGATTCACACGCGTCACGTTCGCCGTGCACCAGGCACAGCCGCCGATTTTTCCCGGTGCCCTGCTGACGCATGGCGGCGGCCATAGCTGGCACATGGTGCACGATGTGCCCATCGAGCAGTTCCGCACCGCGGTGCACAGCGCGGGCGGCGAGATCTTCGAATCGCGCATGGCGACGCTGGAAGAGATCTTTCTCGCGCGCGCCGGACGCTCCGTGCGCCACGACAAGGCAGCCTGAATGCGGCATCCCGTACTCGGCTTGCTGTGGCATAACTGGCGCCTGTCGCGGCGTTGGTATCTGCTGATTCTCGCCATCGCGCTGGCGGCGAATTTCACCATCATGAACGTGGTTCCACGCAACATGGCGAATCTGCCGGAGCGGCGCGAGCTCATGGCATCAGGCACCGTTGTATTGCTGACGTTGCTGGCATTATTCACCACGCTTGTGGCGATTTCCCTGGGCGGCCGGGCAGGCTTCCCGATGCGGTTCGAATTCAGACTGCCCGCACGCACGGCCGTGCTGGTTGGCGTGCCCATGCTCATGCTCAGCGTGTTGTGCGCCTCGCTGTATGCAATTCCGATGTTGCTGGACCGGATCTTCTATGGTCTGCCCATGCCTGTGATGGCGGGTGCGGTGCTGGTCGGCACGGTGGCGGCATTGCTGGCAACCGCAAGCTGGGCCTCCACCACGAGCGCAACGCGCGTCGTGGCGCTGATTCTGGCGGTGTCAGCCTGTGCCAGGCTGCTCACATGGATGCAGCCATTTCATGTGCAGAACGGCAGGCGCACTGGTGAGCCCGCATTCAATCCGGACATGCTGTCATTGTCTGCCCCGCAGTACACCGTGCTCGCGCTGCTTGTCCTGCTGCTGTTTGGACTGACTGTGTACAGCGTTGGACTGCAGCGGCAGGGCGAGCGCTGGCGTCCTTGGCCGGTATTGAAGAGCCATCGGGCACCGACAGCAGGCGCCTCGAACAACAGCCTGATGGATCGCGCCAGCGACCTGCTCAGCATCCCCTGCCCGACGTCCTCTGCCTGGGCCGCAGAACTATGGCTGGAATGCAAACGGCTGGGCGCTCCCCTGACGCTGTTCGGCGTGCTGCTGGCGCTGCTCATACCTGTCTTTCCGTGGGTAGACTCGCTGCTCGGCAGTCGTGTAGCAGTGTCACTGGCCACTGCCGCGCCGGTAGTACTCTTCTTCACCGGCATCGGCATCGGCATCTTCAATCGCCGCGTCGCCAGCGGCGGGTATATGAGTGCTTTCGAGGGCACGCGCGGCTTGGGCACGCTGCAACTGGCGGGCATACAGCTTGGCGCACTCGGCGCGGCCCTGCTGCTGGGCACGGCGCTGATCGGCATCAGTCTGTGGTTGTCGGCGTCACGGTATGACGAGCTCGGAGCGCTATGGTCGCGCCTGGCAGGGCTGATAGAAGCGACTCGGGGAGGAAGCATCGCGCAACAGGCTGGTGCCGGTGCCACTGTCGTAGTGGGTTTCTTCGCATTGATGGCCTTCTTCTTCTGCGTTCATTCCTGCTCCATGTTCTGGGGGCGCAAGGTCATGTACGGCACGCTGGCGTTTCTCATCTACGCCGCGATCTTCGCGCACACTGCATTGACAGATGAGAGCGCGGGTGACTTCGTTGCACACAACATGTGGTGGCTTGCCGGCATCACGCTGATGCTGACGCTGCTGCTGGTGACCCGTGTCGCGTTGCTGAGACTGTTCACCGTGAAGACCGCCATGCTCACGCTGCTGGCCTGGTTGATGGGCGTTGCTGGCGCCACTGCCATGCTGCAGCGACTGGATTTACACCTGCTGACCCAGGCACCAGAGCTCCAAGCCCTCAACGCCGCGTTGCTGACGTTACCGCTGACACTGTTTCTCGGCACCGTCTGGTGCTACGACCGCCTGCGGCATCGTTGATCGCCACTCGATCTAACGCTGAGAGCTGTACACCACGCTGCCACCCACCATCGTCATCGTCGGCCGGATGCGGCGGATATCAGCGACAGGCACAGTCATGTAGTCGCGATCGAGCACGACCAGATCAGCCTGTTTGCCAACTTCCAGCGAACCCAGATTCTTTTCCTGGAAGAACAGGTAGGCGTTCGAACGCGTGTGCGCGATCAGCGCCTCTTCCCGGGTTAGCGTTTCGTCGAGCACCTTGTTGCCACCCACATCCAGTCCGCTCACCACCCAGCCCAGCGTGACGAAGGGGCTGTAGTGCGAAACGATGGTGGCATCGGTACCCAGCCCGAAAACGATGCCGCTGTCGGCGATCTTGCGCAGTGGCATGTGCGCCGCGGCCTGCATGGCGGCGCCATGGACACCCAGCGTCACACCCAGCGCCTTCGCGCGCGCGATGTTCTGCGGCGAGATGTCATACACATGCCCAAACGTCCAGCGCAGCTTGCCCAGCGGCTGCACCTTGTTCACGCGCTCCAGCGTATCGAGCAGATCGGTCACCGCATTGTTGTTGATGACGTGCTGATGCACATGCCAGCCGGCACGCGCGGCGGCGGTGGCCAGCCGGCCGTACTCACTCATGATGTCGGCCGGCCACGGATCCTTGCGCGGCGCGAGATCGAAGAACGGACCGTAAAGCACCTCGCCGAGACCGAAGGTGCCGAAGCGGCCGTCGAATGTGTTGGGGCGGGTTTTCGCCAGCAGCGGTATGGCGCGATCCACGGCGGCGGAATCGCGCGCATCGAAGTCGAAGGTCTCCCAGATGCGCAGCGGCATCGGCCCCTTGGCGGCGCGTGCGGCGAGAAAAGCCGAGTGGCCGAGGCTGTACACGCCGGTGAGTCCAGTGGCGTTGAGCTCGTGCATGTAGTCGGTGAGATTCTGATCGAGCTTCTCGGACGAGATGGCTGGAATCGCGTCATACAGGGCATACGGTGGCTGGAACGATACCAGCCCCGTCGCCGGACGACGCGCGCCATCGGCGGGATTCAGACCAACTGCCTTCAGCGCCAGGCTATTGCCATAGACCGTGCCGTAGCCCTCCTGCACGAACAGCGGATTCTGCGGCGCCACACCGTCCAGCTCCTGCAGCGTGAAGCCACCCGGCGCATCGGCGAACTGCCGCTGCGACCAGCCGCCCTGCACCATGATCCAGTCGCCCGGCTTCAGGCTCGCCGCCTTCGCAGCCAGCAGCCGCAGCGCTTCGCGCCGTGAGTCCACACCCTCGAAGCGCACCTGCGTGTGCCAGCGCTCCACCGCGCGGGTGAAGTGCATGTGGTTGTCGATGAGGCCCGGAATCACCGTGGCGCCAGCCACGTCGATGACTTTTGTGCCCTTCCCCACGCGACGCGCCATCTGCGCGCTGCTGCCGCGCGCGACGATGCGGCCATCCTTGATGGCCAGCGCCTCGACCGTCTGGAAGCCCGCATCGACGGTTAGGATCTTGCCGTGGGTGATGACGGTGTCAGCGGATTGTGCGAAGACCGTGGTATTGGTGGCTATGGCGATCAGACCGATGCCGGCAAGCATTTTCCCGAGCTTCATTCACTTCCCCTGCTTGTCCAGAAAATCGAACAGCTGCGGCGCGTGGAGCAGATACGCGTTGAGATGCTCGCCATTGGGCACGAGATGGAACTCGGCCTTCACACCATGCTGCTGCAATTCCTTGGTCATGCGTTCGCATGCCGCCGCGGTGTATTTGGCGTCCTTGTCACCGGCCAGCATCAGCACCGCAGTCTTGCCCTGCAGTCTGTCGAACGGGTAGTTGGCGCTGATGATGGGCCCGGCACTGACGACGATGGCACGGAACAGATCGGGATACTGTGCCGCGAAATTGAAAGCTGCGGAACCGGAAGGGTTCTGTCCATGCAGGAACACGCGTGAGGTGTCAGAGTTGTATTCCGCAGCCACCAGGTTCAGCACGTACAACACGTCGAGCTGCGCGCGCTGGTTCTCCTGCGCCGTCCAGCCATCGGCCGGAACAGAGGGACCCGCCTCCCGATCGACGGCGTAGGGACTGCCGTAATACGGCTGCGAGATGCCGCGGTACCCCAGCGGCGAAATCACGATGTAGCCGCGCTCGCGCGCCAGCTTCACCAGCTGATTGCCGTCACGATGGTTGTTGTTGATGCTGTTGCCGGCACGCAGCGTGATCAATACCGGCAGTCTCTGTTCCGGCTTCCAGGATTCGGGCACGAACAGACGATAGGGAATCGACTCGCCGGTGCCGGGAAAATCGTAGACCCGGTATTGCTCGCCGGTCTGCCGGTACAGCGGCGCTGCGGGATTCGGTTTGGGTGCCTGCTCGAGTTGCGCCGCAGCGACGCCGGGAAGCTGCGCGCAGGCAATGCCGGGCCGGAGCGCAAGGCCCAGCGTCATGATCAGACCAGCCGCGATGATTCTCATGATGTCTTCTCCTGGCCTGAGCGCAGCGCCAGTGGCAGCAAGGTAACGAACAGGGCACATAGCGTCATGGGAATCATCAATGCACCCAGTACCAGCGTAGGCGACAAATGTCTTTCCATGAGCCAGGCCAGGGCCATTGGACCAAAGAAGGAGCCTGCCCTGCCGACGCCATTCGCCCAGCCCACGCCCGTGGAGCGAAGTTCCTGTGGATAGTACGTCGACGCCAGCGGCGCCAGGGTGAGGCTGGCGCCGATACCGCCGAAGCCGATAAGGATGATGAGCACCACCCACATCCAGGTGCTGCCTGGATTCGTGGCGCACAATGCCAGCGCCACGGCCCCGGTGAGATAGACCGCCATCAATGCCATGACGGTGCGGCCGCGATCCGCCTGCGTGGACACGAAGTAGCAGCCGGTCAGTCCACCAATGGCGAGGAAGCTGGTGACACGCGAGGCGGCCGCCACCGTCCAGCCATTCTGCACCAGCAAGGTAGGAAGCCAGCTGAACAGACCATAGTTGGCAAACAGGTTCAGCGCCGTGAGCAGCCACATGAAGAGCGTGCGCCAGCGATATTGCGGCGCGAATAACTCTCCCACGCGTTGTATGGCATTCGGCTCGGCCATATTCGGCGCAGGGGCTGCGGCCGGACGATGCACCGGAATTCCCCAGCAACACAGCACTGCAATGGTCAGCGGCATGATGCCGCCGTAGGCGAACAGACCCTGCCATCCCCAATGCGCCGACAGGAGTGGCGCGAGTTGTCCGGAGGATGCGGCACCGATGGTGAATCCGCTGGCCATGATGGTGACGATGGTGACCCGTCGCGCAGACGGCACGATATCCGCGACGATGGCGATCGTGATCGGAACCACCGCTCCTAGTCCGCAACCGGCCAGGGTGCGCCAGAGAGTGAGGTCCCCGGGACCGTTCGCCTGCGTGGCCAGCAATGTGGCCGATCCCAGGATAAGCAGACTGATCACCAGCATCAGGCGCCGACCGAAGCGGTCCGCCAGAGGACTGAGCAACATCGCGCCGAACGCCATGCCCGCAAGCGACCACGACGCCGCCGTCTTGAATGCGGTGGCCGGCACGTGGAAAGCTTCGGTCATCAGCGGCACGGCCATGGCCAGCATCTGTGCGTCGTAGCCGTCGAAAAACGCGGCCAGCATGCATAGCGCGATGGCCCACCACTGACCTGCGGTCAGGGCAATCCTCCCCCGTTCATTCATGCATCAACGGTAGCCGATTTGGAGGATGATTGGGCACCCAGGGCGTCCGTAGCCGCGCTTTTCGATACGGGGGAATCAAGATGAAATCGATGCTGGCGACCTCAACCTTGCTGGTCCTTTCCGCCACTGCCGCAGCACAACAGCCCTCTTCTGCTTTCGATCGCGGGCACGGCCTGCAGGCATTCCAGGACCCGGCACTGGCGGCGGTCACGGCTAAGTGCAAGACGCCCCCACCCGTGCGCCCGGCTCGTGGAGGTCCGCCCACCCCAGCGAACTCGGCAGCACCACCTGATCCTGCGTTGCCCACTCCCGACGCCATCCCCGGCATCATCGCGGCGGGGCAATCGTGGAAAGTAGTGTGGGCCTGGGAAGGCAACAATGCGGACGGGCCCATCGCCGGTCCGAACGGCTCGATCCTGTTTGCAAACAACGACGCCGGCAATGTGATGCAGCTCGATCCGGCCACAGGTCTTGCAAAGATCCTGTTCGACAAGACCAATACCGGTGGCGCCGTGTCGCGCAACAAGAAAGGTGCACTCTTCCTGGCCACGCGCGGCGTCGGTGGCGGGGTCGAGCAGCTCGAGCCGAAGCGCCGACTTTTCGCGAATACTTTCCAGGGCGAACCGCTCGAATGTGTTGGCGGCACCGTCAATGACCTGGCGGCCGACGCACGCGGTGGCGCCTATGTCTCCATCTCCGGCGCCGGTGTGTTCTATGCCAATCCACAGGGCGTGTTCAGCCGCTACGACGGCGCACCGAATGCCAACGGCATCATCCTGAGCCCGGATGAGAAGACGCTGTACGTCACCAACGGTGGCGTCGTCGTGGCGTATGACGTGCAGAAGGATGGTTCGCTCACGAACCTGCGCGAGTTCGGCAAGCTGCGCGGCGGACAAGGGGGCGACGGCGCCGCTGTGGATTCGGAGGGCCGCCTGTATGTGGCAACCGGCGCATCGGCCGATGTGTTCTCGCCCAAGGGCGAGTTCCTGGGTTCCATTGCGGCTCCGAAAGGCACACATGGCGTCGCCTTCGGCGGCAGGGACAAGAAGACGCTGTTCGGCATCGTGTTCTATGGCGGATGGGGCACGCCCAGCGCGCGCAATCAGATCGTCGCGATTCCGCTGCTGGCCAAGGGTTACGAGGGTCGCGCGAAATAGTGCAAGCCTGAAGACGCTTTCACCGTCAACCTTGTTCCATGCATGGGGTAACCCACCTGCATTTCCATCTGTTGCGAAATCAAGTGCATTATCCATTGAAAGGCGCGGGGCATACTTACGCTTCACACTAGATTGTCAGCCAGGGATTGCGATGAAGGGAACAGGACGGGCTGCGGCATTCGCCGCATTGGCTATTGCGTTGGCGGGGTGCGGAAGTTCGAACAAACCACCTACTGCAACGCCTGCCACCCTCGCAACCAATGAAGACCAGCCCGTTGCGGGCGTGCTCGTGGCCAGCGATCCCGACGGTGATGCCCTGACCATTCAAGTCGGCACTGCACCGACGCGGGGTCTGATTACTCTGAGCGGCGGCTTGGGCTTCACCTACACACCTAATGCAGATGCGAACGGAACAGATTCGTTCTTGCTCGTGGTGACGGACACCAAGGGCAACTCCGCGAGCGCCACGATTGCAGTAACCATCACGCCCGTCGATGATCCTCCGAAGATCGTCACGGCGTTTGCGCTGGACGAAGACACGCCTGCCACCGTCGATCTCGTCAGCGATCCGGAGGGACTTGCAGTCACGGTGGCCGTGACGGCGCCGCCCACGCACGGCACTTTCGCGACCACCGGCGCACCCGGTCGCTTCAGCTACGCACCAGTGGCCAACTTCAACGGCACGGACACCGTCACTTTGGCCGCAGACGATGCGACGGGGCAGCACTCGACAGCCACGGTGACTATCAGCGTGCGTCCCGTGAATGATCCGCCTGTTGCCAACGCCGACAGCGCGATACTGCTGCAGGGCAAGACCTTCCAGATCGACCCGCGGGTGAATGACACGGATGTCGATGGCGATCCCTTGACGGCCGAGGTCGTGGACATGCCCGCTGGCTGGTCGGCGCAGGTACGTACGGATGGAAAGCTCGACGTAACACCACCGGCGACCTTCATCGGCGGTCCGTTGACGATGAACTATCGCATCCGCGATCCCGGTGGACTGACCAGCGCGTCGACCGTCCTGCTCTCGGCCAGCTTCTCAAATGGGGTGCTATATCAAGTGCCGAATGCTGGTGGGCAAGTTGATCTCTGGTATGGCGACGGAGTGCGCAGCTTCGCTGTCAGCGCACCCCTGCGCGCAGGGGAAATTTTCCAGGATGCAAGATCAGCGAAATCCGCGCCCGTCGTCTTTTATCGAACCCGGCTGAATTTCGCCGTGCATCTGTTCCGGGTGGACCTGCGGGCTCCTTCGGTTGTCCAGGAGATCGAGTCTCCCACCGCAAACCCCGGCGTGGGAGAGTTCGCCATAAGCGATGACGGTTCGCGCGTCATGTATGCATTCGGCGGACGGTACAAATTCATCGACTTCGCGGTTTCGACGACCCCGATCGATCGCGGGGCTGCCGAGACAGGCCTGTTCCTCAATCCTTCGGGTACCCGCGCGTATTTCGACGGTCTGATGACCCAGCAGCCCTACACACTCTGGGGAGCGCTGTTTGCGAAAGCGACACGGGACGCGACATTGCGTGTGCAGCTGACCACCACCGTGTTTCCCAACGATGGAGTGGGACCTGTGCTCGCTCTGTCGCGCGACGAGCGGCGCTTGTTCTACAGCGCGTCGCCGGCCAGCGGCAGCGGCGTCCTCATGGTTATGGATCCTTCGCTGCCGGGGTCCGAGCGACCGCTGTTGAACGGCACGGCGACTCCCCTAAGCTTCGTGCAACTTACTGATGACGAGAGCCGGTTCCTCGGCTATTGCCTGCAAGGCGGACAGTCAGGCTACTGCCTCGGCTCAACGCAGGGCGGCGCGACGATCAACCTGACTTCCGGCACAGGGTCGGATTTCATCCCGTCTGCGGCGCTGAGCAGCGATGGATTGATATTCACGTATTCACGCGCAACGGTGTCGGGCCCGGGCTATGCCGCAAGGCTCTACCGAGTGGACACTGCCAATGCCGGCGTTGCTGTACCGATTGCCGATGGCCTGCCGGCCTCCACTGTCGGTTACACACTGGGCGTAAACAGTCTGGCCCTTTCCCCCAACGGCCGCACGCTGCTGTTCTCGACCAATGAAATGGTGCCGTACGTCGGCGGCAGCTATGTGGGTGGCAACGGGCGCCTCTATCTGATGGATCCGGTCACACCGGCATCACGGCAGACACTGCGGCAGACTTCCGACACCATTGCCGTTTCCGCGATCTCGTCCGACGGCACGATGGGAGTGATCCAGCAAGGGTCCGCGGGAACGTTGGGGTCGATCCACGCAGTCAATCTGCTCAATCCTTCGCAGATCTTGCAACTGAGCCAGAATCCGGCGGAAGGCGCACAACTGATTCCGGCCTACGCAATGCAAGGCCCATAGAGAATCTTCGCCGCCCGCGACATCCAGCGCCCCGCTCTTGACGTATTTCTGGGAGGGACTTATATTCACCCTTATGGGTGAATATAAATCAGAGCGACTGGACGGCGTCTTCAACGCGCTGGGCGACCCCACTCGCCGCGCGATTCTCGCGCGGCTCTCCGGCTGCGAAGCCAGGGTTACCGAGTTGGCCGAGCGCTTCCCCATTTCCCTGAATTCGGTGTCCAAGCACATCCGCATGCTCGAACGCGCAGGGCTCGTCCAGCGCTCAATCGTGGGTCGCGAGCATGTGCTGTCGCTGAATGCCAAACCGCTTGCCGAGGCCCAGGCCTGGATCGACCACTACCGCGCGTTCTGGGACAGCAGCCTCGCCGCCCTCGATGAATACGTCACTTCCAGAAAAGGAAAACGCAAATGAATGCCGCCATCGCCGCCACTTCCGCTGCCGTAATCGTTCGCCGCACCATCGCCGCGTCTGCCGAAGAATTGTTCGACGCCTGGCTGGATCCGAAGGCACTGGCAATCTGGATGCGCCCCGGCAGCATCGTGGCCACCATGGCGACGCTCGATCCCCGTGTCGGCGGACGCTATGAAATCCTCATGCAGGGCCCGACCGAAAGCTACCCGCACACGGGCGTCTATCGGATCATCGATCGGCCGCGCCGCCTGGTATTCACCTGGCATTCGAAAGGCACCGAGCAGAAGGAATCGCTGGTGACAGTGGACTTCGTCGCGCGCGGTACCAGCACCGAAGTCGTCGTCACGCATGAGCGTCTATCCGAGAGCGCCCGCCCCTCGCATGCCAACGGATGGACCAGCGGACTGGAACGTCTCGAGGAATCGTGCAAACAAGGTTTTTTCAAGTAACCCCGGATCAGCAGGAAGCATTCTCATGGCCAATATTCGCGTCACCGCATTCAAATGGGTTCCCCCTTTCGCACAGGGTCTGGTACGTGACCTGCGTGTGCGCTGGGCGCTGGAGGAAGCGGGCATCGCCTACCAGGAGAAACTCATCACTGTCGGCGAAGAGCAGAACGGCGCGGCTCATCGCGCACTGCAGCCCTTCGGCCAGGTGCCCGCCTACGAAGAAGACGGTCTCGTACTGTTCGAGAGCGGAGCCATTGTGTTTCACATTGGCGAACGCTGCCCGACGCTGCTGCCCAGGAACCCGGCGCGTCGTGCGCGCGTGCTGACCTGGATGTTCGCCGCGCTGAACTCCGTGGAACCGCATGTGCAGAACCTGACGACCATCGACTTGTTCTTTGCCAACGAAGACTGGGCGAAGACACGCCGCCCTGCCGCAGAGAAGCTGGCGCGGGCACGTCTCGCGGCCGTCGCCACCTCACTGAAGGATCGGGACTACCTGGAGCATGAGTTCTCCGCCGCCGATCTGCTGATGGTCAGTGTGCTCAGATTCTTGCGGCACACCAGCCTGGTCAGTGAAGACCCGGTGCTGTCTGCATACCAGGCACGTTGCGAGGCGCGGCCCGCCTTTCGGCGGGCATTGGCTGCACAAGTTGCGCCTTTCGAGCAGTACGCGCCGGCGGCCTGACAACGCCCGGCTTCGTCTCTGGAAGGCGGACCCTATCCCAGCGCTGTGTAGGCACGCGCTTGAAACTCCCGAAGGCTGTTGATGCCGGGAATGTCCCGCACCGCCGGCGGCGCACCCGGAATCGGCGGTGCAGGCAGACACTCCTGCATCCACAACAGGATCGCATCACGCGTGGGATCAGCCTGCCACCAGCCACCGAATGCGCCGGCCCATCCGAACGAGCCGACTCCGGCCTTCGTTGCAGCCAGCGCGGGATCACGCAACACCGTCATTCCCAGGCCCTGGCCCCAGCGATCCCAGTAACGTCCATCGCCGAAGGCCGGCAAGCGGCGCTGCTCCGCGGTGAGGTGGTCGGTGGCCATCTGCTTCACGCTGTCGGCCTTCAGTACACGCCGGCCATCGATCTTGCCTCCCGCGAGCATCATGCGTGCAAAGCGCAGATAGTCGGCCGCGGTGGACACCAGGCCTTGCCCGCCCGAGGCATAGGAAGCCGGTGTCGGGGAATAGAAGCCACTCATTTTCACTGAAGTGAACTCCCCCACGGCCGGCGAGAAATAGACCGCGGCGGCACGGTCCTGCTTGGCAAGAGGAGTATGGAAGTCCGTATCCGGCATACCAGTGGGATCCAGCACCAGCTCGCGCATGGCCCTGCGCAGATCGCTGCCAGCCGCGCGACCCACGATGAACCCAAGCACATCGATGGAATGCCCATAGTTCGACCGTTCGCCGGGTGCGTAGGCCAGCGGCAGTGCGGCAATGGTCTGCATCCATTGGTCCGCGGTGAGATTGCTTTCGATGCCCATGCCCAGCTTCTGAATGAGCGCAACGGCCAGCGGACCTTGCGTGTAGAAGCCGTAGGCGAACCCGGCGCAATGCGTCATCAGATCCTGGATGGTGATGACACGCGGCGCGGGGTACGTATCATCCAGCGCCCCGTCCGCGCGGCGCAGCACGCGCATGTTGGTGAACTCAGGCGCCCACTTGGTGATGGGATCCGTAAGCCGCATCTTTCCCCGATCGACCAGCGCCATGGCTGTGGCAACCGTGATGGGTTTGGTCATCGAGGCCAGTCCCATGATGGTATCCATCGCAAGCGGCGCACCCGTTTCGACGCTGCGCACGCCTGCGGCATGTATGCAGCGCACCTTTCCGCCCTGCCACACCACGGACAGCGCGCCGGGTACATCGCGCGAGGTCACGGCCTTCTTGACAGCCTCGCCGACCGCATCGAATCGCGCGGCATCGCGTGATTCTCCGGCCCGGAGCATTGCGGGATTCGCCAGGGCGAGCGCGGCCCCCGCGCCCAGAAGACTTCTGCGCGTCATCATGATCGGACTCCTTGGTTTACCTGGGGTTACATCTGCCGGAACCGTGCGAGATAGGCGCGGCTCACAGTCAGTACGTCGGAATGACCTTTCAAATGGATCAACGAGCGGCCGAGCATGTCGCGGTCCAGGCGCTCGATGGCGCGCAGGTTCACGACGGTGCTGCGGTGGATCTGTGCGAAGCGCTCCGGATCGAGGCGCTGCCCCAGCTCCTTCAGGGACATGCGGATCACATGGCGCTCATTGGCCGTGACTACCTCGGTGTATTTGTCGCCGGCCTGGAAATACAGCACCTCTTCAACGGCCAGCACGCGGGTGGTGTTGCCGGCGCCCACATGCAGCCAGGCCAGGTGCGCGGGCCGACGCTGCTGCAGACGCTGCAGCAACGCGCTGAGATCCGGCGTCGCGGCTGCCGCCTGCTGCAATCGCGCCACGCACTGCGCGAGGCGGGCATCCGAAATCGGCTTTACCAGATAGTCGGCAGCGCTGGCTTCGAATGCGGCGACTGCGTATTCCTCATACGCTGTAACGAACACGACCCGAGTACCCTCTGCGGTGGCCGCAACCTCCAGGCCATTCAAGCCCGGCATGCGGATATCGAGGAAGGCATAGGCCGGCTTCAGTCGCGCCAGTTCCGCGACGGCCTCCAGGCCGGTGTCGACCACGGCGACGATCTCGATGCCGTTCCAGCAACGCCGCAGCCGGCGCGCCAGATCCTGCGCGAGTTGCGGTTCATCATCGGCAATCAATACGGTGCTCACAGGATCACCCGGCTTGCAGGAGAGGGAATGATGAGTCTGGCGATCACACCGCGCGGCGCATTGGCATAGAACTCGAGCTTGCCGGCGATGCCATACAGGCTTTCGAGGCGCGCGCGGATGTTCGCGAGGCCCACGCCGCCCGGCGCGTTCACATCCAGCCCCACGCCGGTGTCGGTGACGATCATCTCCAGATCGCCGTTGTGCCGATTCACTTCCACACTGATGCGGCCACCGTCCACGGCGGGTTCGATGCCATGGCGCACGGCGTTCTCCACCAGCGGCTGCAGCAGCAGCGGCGGCAGCGGTGCAGCGCGTACCTGCGGATCGGCGCTGATGCTGTATTCCAGTCGCTTGCCGAGTCGCATTCCCGCGATGCCGAGCAACGCCTCCACCAGTTCCAGCTCCTCTCCCACCGTGGAAGTCGGTTCGCGGGTGCGCCGCAGGCTGGTGCGCAGATAGGTATTGAGCTGCTCGAGCACCACAGCGGCAGCCTCTGGGTCCTCCTTGATGAGGCTGTGGATATTCGCCAGCGTGTTGAACAGGAAATGCGGCTCGATCTGGGCCTGCAGCAAAGCCAGCCGTGCCTGCGTCTCGGCCTGCAGCGCCTCGGCTGCGCGTCGCCGCTGGCGTTCCAGTTCCTCTTTCACCCCCTGTGTGTGGGAGAAATACAGGAAGAAGAGGGTCACCAGAATGCCCAACGCCACCGGCACGATCAGCGAGTTGCGCAGCCCGGCCGGATCGCGCATCACCATGCCAATGTAGTCCGGCGTGCCGAGCGCGAGGTTCGCGAGTCGCGAACCGATCACATTGCCGCCCAGGATGGCGATGGGCACGGCCCAGGCCGGGAACCGGCCGTGCAGCGGCAGCCGGAGCAGCATGGCGACGCCGTAGATGCTCAGGCCACAGAACAGCGTCGATGCCAGCACATCGCGGATGACGGCACCGGACATGGGCCAGGAAAAGGCCACGTTGAGCAAGGCCACCACCAAGCAGATCAGGATGACCACCAGGGGCACGCGCCACTCCTGGTGGCGCCAGCCCTGCGGCAGGATGGGCAATCGTGTGGCGGACCTGTTCACGCGGTTCTCGCTTCCAGTTGAACTGGGAGGAAGACTACCGGCCGTCGCAGGAAGCGGTTCAGGCCTGCGACGAACGGCAGATTCGCGGGGGTGAGCTGCACCCCCGGCGGGCCCAACGGCAGCTGCAGGTCAGGTCGTTCTGGCGTGCCTAAGGCTTGGGCGTCGGCGTGGCCAACCGCGCCGCAATCGCGCACTGCTCGGCCACCTTGAAATACCGCTGTACGGAATCGGCACCGATGACATAGGGATTCGGCGCCCCTGCCTGCCGGTGCGCGAGCGCCGGCAACTTCACCGTGGAGCCGTCATAGGCGGTGTGGTTCGACAACAGGATGTCGGCGCCGGCCGCGTTGGCCACCTTGCCGAAACGTGCGGCCGAGGCCGCGTAGGTTTCCAGGCGCTTGAGCCGCGGATCATCGGGCGCATCCTTGAAATTGAACAGCGTGCCGCCCCACAGCACCGCCGTATGGGCCTTGCCGCCGTCGTGCACCGGCAGCACCGTGGAGATCGTGCCATGCGTGTGACCTGGAGTCAGATAGACACGCACGGTGCTCTTGCCGAGCTTGATCTCCATGCCGTCGGTCGCGACGATATCGCGGTGCGCCGGGTTCTTGTCACCGGATTTTTCGTACAGATCCCAATCCGCCGCCGACATCACGACCTTGGCGCCGAATCGCTGCAGGAAGCCGGCGCCACCGGAATGATCGCCATGCGCATGGCTGATGATCACGTAGCGGATCTGGGCCGGATCGATGCCCAGCTTGCGCAGCCCACCGATCACTTCGGCCTCGACGGAGTAGTCGAAGATCGAGTCGACCAGGATGATGCCGTCGGAGGTCTGCAGCGCCCACACCGAGAAGGCCGTCTGACCGAGGAAGTACAGATCGTCGAACACGCGCACGGGCTCCGCATACCAGGTGCGGGTGGCGTCGATGCGCGGCAGTTCACCCGGCACTTCGCCCACGGGTGCGGCAGCGCCGACCGCCTTGATCGGGTCTTCGCAGAGCCGACCGAAGATGAAGGCGTGATCGGTGCCCGCGGCAGCCCGCGCCGCCTCGACATGTTTTTTCGCCTGCTCCAGGTTCGGCTCCGCGGCCGAGGCCACAGCGCAGAGGAGCAGAGTCGAACCCAGAACTTGCAGCCATTGATTCGCTTTCATTTGCCTTTCCCTGGTTTTCTTATTGGCGGATCGCGCCGTCCACGCCTTCACGCGAGCATTTGAACGGCTCGAGCTTCAGGTCCGAGGGCGCGTACTCCAGCGATGAGTGATCGAAATCGCGGGTGAAGAATTCCGGATCCTTCATGTCGAACTCGACCACCAGCCGCTGGCGCGCCGGATCGAGGTGCACGCGTTCCACCGTGGTCAGCGCGGCGGAATGCAGCAGGCCACGTGTGGGCTGGCCGGGTGTTTCCACGTACTGATTCAACACGCCGGCAGAATAGTTGCCG
>DATNCK010000110.1:0-4233 GCA_035571575.1 Steroidobacteraceae bacterium
TATCCCGAGCCGCAGCCGCCAACCCTGGTGCAGGGGCTGGCGCGCCTCTACGGCGTCGCGCCGGCGCAGCTGCTGGTCGGGCGTGGCAGCGATGAGGCCATCGACCTGTTGTGTCGCGTCTACTGTCGCGCCGGCGTCGACAACGTGATCATCTGCCCGCCCACCTTCGGCATGTATGGCGTGGCCGCCCGCATCCAGGGTGCGGAAGTCCGCACGGCACCGCTCAATGCCGCGCGCGGCTTCGGACTGGATGTGGATGGCATCCTGGCCCGTGTCGACGACAACACCAAGCTGGTGTTCGTCTGCTCACCCAACAACCCTACGGCCAACGCAGTGATGCCCGCCACGCTGCTGCGACTCGCGGAGCAACTGGCTCCGCGCGCATTGCTGGTGGTGGATGAGGCGTACATTGATTTCGCGGCTGTGGAGAGCCTGTGCCCGCAGCTGGCAGCCTTCCCGGGCCTGGTTATTCTGAAGACCCTGTCCAAGGCCCATGGGCTGGCCGGCGCGCGCGTGGGCGCATTGATTGCAGCGCCTGAGATCATTGCACTGGCGCGCAAGGTGATTCCGCCCTATGCCATCACAGAATTGACCGTGGAGGTCGTGACCCCGCTGCTGCAGCCTGCTGCGATCGAGGCCATGCGTGACAGCGCCGCGGCACTGCTGATCGAGCGCGAACGGCTGGCCACCGCGCTGGCGCAGCTGCCGCTGATCAGCAAGGTGTGGCCCAGCGACACCAACTTCCTGCTGCTGGATTGCACGGATGCCGATGCCGTGCTCTCGCGTGTGCGCGGCGCGGGTCTCATCATCCGCGACGTTCGGCAGAGCGCGCTGCCTTCTTCGGTGCGCATCACGGTCGGCACACCGCAACAGAATGATCGCGTGCTGGAGAGCCTGCAATGATTCCTGAAGCGAACCAGACCCCGCGCAAAGTGCTGTTCGTCGATCGCGACGGCACGCTGGTCGAGGAACCAGCCGACGAGCAGGTCGACAGCCTGGAAAAGATCCGCTTCATGCCCGATGTTTTCGCGTCACTGCAGAAGCTGACGGCCGCCGGCTACCGGCTGGTCATGATCACTAATCAGGATGGCCTCGGCACCTCCTCCTTTCCGCGCGAGAAATTCGAACTGGCGCAGCGCTTCATCGTCGATGCATTTGCCTCGCAGGGGCTCAGCTTCGATGCCATCTGCATCTGCCCACACCGGCCGGCTGATGGATGCGACTGCCGCAAGCCCAAACTGGGGCATGCCGCAGAATATCTGCGCACGGTGTCACTGGATCTGGTGCGCAGTGCCGTGATCGGTGACCGTCTCACCGACCTGGAGTTTGCGCGCAATCTCGGCGTGCGGGGCCTGCGCGTGCAGCGCCAGGGTTCTGGCGCCGAAACCTGGCCCGCCATCGCCAGGGAATTGCTGGCACGGCGTGCCAGCGTCGGACGCGAAACCAGGGAAACCCGCATCCACATCGATATCGATCTGGATGCCGAGAGTCCGATCCAGGTGAGCACCGGCCATGGCTTCTTCGATCACATGATCGAGCAGCTGGCCAAGCACGGCGGCTTTGCACTCACGTTGAAATGCGAGGGCGACCTGCACATCGACGAACACCACACCGTCGAAGACTGCGCACTGGCACTGGGCAGCGCACTGCGGCAGGCACTGGGCGACAAGCGCGGCATCGGCCGCTATGGCTTCCTGCTGCCCATGGACGAGGCGCGCGTGCAGGTTGCCATCGATCTGTCCGGCCGCCCCTATGCCGTGTTCGAGGGAAAGTTCGCACGCCCTGAGGTGGGTGGACTGGCTACGGAGCTGGTGCCGCACTTCTTCCGCTCGCTGGGCGAAACACTGGGCGCCGCCATTCATGTCAGCGTCACGGGCGATAACACCCATCACATGGTCGAGGCCTGCTTCAAGGGCGTCGGCCGCGCGCTGCGGCAGGCATTGCGCCATGAGGGCGAGGAACTGCCCTCGACAAAGGGAGTGCTGTAGATGACCGACGTCGTGGTCATCGACAGTGGCGGCGCCAATCTCGCCTCCCTGCAATTTGCCCTGCAGAGGCTGGGTGCCCGCTGCACGGTGAGCGCCGATGCCGATCGCATCCGGCAGGCCACGCATGTGCTTCTGCCGGGAGTTGGCGCCGCGCATGACACCATGTCACGGCTGCGCGCGCAGCGGCTCGACACGCTGATTCCCACGCTGACCCAGCCACTGCTGGGCATCTGCCTGGGTATGCAGCTGCTGTATACCGAGTCGGCCGAAGCCACCGCCGGCACCAGCAGCACGCGCACTCTGGGCATCATTCCGGGCCGGGTGGAGAAGCTGCTGGCCACACCGCAACAGCCCGTGCCGCACATGGGCTGGAACCAGCTCGAACCGCTGCGCGCAGATCCCCTGTTCGAAGGCATCAACACAGGCGAGCACGTTTACTTCGTGCACAGCTACGCGGCGCCATTGTCCGAAAACACGCTCACCGCCAGTGAATACGGTTCACGTTTCACCGCTGCGGTTCGCTGCGGCAATTTCTGCGGTGTGCAGTTTCACCCCGAGCGCTCGGCCGGCACCGGCGCACGTGTGCTCGCCAATTTCCTCGCACAGAAATACTGATCATGCTGCTGATTCCTTCCATCGACCTGCGCGGCGGCCACTGCGTGCGCCTGCTCAAGGGCGAATTCCACGCCGAAACGCGCTACGACATCGATCCTGCCGTGCTGCTGCAGCGCTATGCGGACGCCGGCGTGCGCTGGCTGCACCTGGTGGATCTCGACGGCGCCCGTGATGGCACACCGGGCAACCAGGCGCTCATCGAAAAGATGGCGGCACAGCCCACCATCCGCATCCAGCTGGGGGGCGGACTGCGCGACCGTCAGCGCATCGATGCCGCACTGGCGGCGGGCGTGCGTCGCGCCGTGATCGGCAGCGCCGCGGTGGAGAACCCGCAATTGCTGCGCGAATGCCTGGTGGAGTATGGCGCCGAGCGCATCTGCCTGGCGGTCGACGTGCGCCTCGACGGCGATACGCCGCGCGTTCGCACGCGCGGGTGGGTAAAGGAGCACACCCTGTCGCTGTGGGAACTGCTGCAGAGTTTCTCCGATACACCACTGCGCCACGTGCTGTGCACAGATATCGAACGTGACGGCGCGCTGGCGGGCCCGTCCATCGATCTGTACTGCGAAGCGCAGCGCCGCTTTCCACATCTTTCGTGGCAGGCCTCGGGCGGCATCCGCAATGCCGCGGACCTGCAGCGACTCTCCGACATGGGCCTCGCTGCGGCCATCAGCGGCAAGGCACTGCTCGAGGGCCACATTCGTCTGGAGGAATTGCAGCCATACTTGCGCGACGCCTGATCCCCTGCCTTGACGTTCGTGACGGCCAGGTCGTCAAGGGCGTGCGCTTCCGCGATCACCGCGTGGTGGGCGAGATCCTCGAGCTCGCGCGCCGCTATCGTGACGAAGGCGCCGACGAACTGGTGTTCTACGACATCACCGCCAGTCCCGAGGGCCGCTCGGTGGATCGCAGCTGGATCGGTCGTGTGGCGGAAGTGCTCGACATTCCTTTCTGCGTGGCCGGCGGCATTCGTTCGGTGGCCGATGCCGAGGCCGTGCTGAATGCAGGGGCCGAAAAGATATCGATCAATTCACCCGCGCTGGCCGACCCGGAATTGATCGAACGCCTGGCGGCGCGCTTCGGCTCGCAGTGCGTCGTCGTCGGCATCGACAGCCAGACCACACCTGTTGGCTTTCGGGTCTACGAATTCACGGGTGACCCGAATCGCAGCCGCGATTCCGGCCGCGACATGCTGCAGTGGGTGCGCGAGGCGCAGGAGCGCGGCGCCGGTGAAATCGTGCTCAACTGCATGGCCAGCGATGGCGTACGCCGGGGCTACGATCTGGAGCAGCTGCTGGCCGCGCGCGCCGTGTGCCATGTGCCGCTGGTGGCTTCGGGCGGCGCAGGCGCGCCCGAACACTTCGCCACGCTGTTCGAACGCGGTGCCGCCGACGCGGCCCTGGCCGCCAGCGTATTCCACAGCGGACAGATTGCCATTCCGGAACTCAAGCGCTTCCTGCTCGACCGGCATATCGAGGTACGTCCATGACCTTCTCTGTCTCCGATATCGACCAGCTCGACTGGAGCAAGGGCGATGGCCTGCTGCCGGCTGTCGTGCAGGATGCCGACAGCGAAGCGGTGCTGATGCTGGCCTTCATGAATCGCGAGGCGCTGCGCGAGACACTGACAC
>DATNCK010000111.1:0-3383 GCA_035571575.1 Steroidobacteraceae bacterium
ATGATGCAGCGCACGGACGTGGAAATGGCCGAGCCGGCGCCCTGCGTGGAACAGGACCTTTCGCATATGGTGGACGACTCTTACCACTCCAATCCGCGTTGATTTGCAGCCGATCAGCCCCATAAAGGCTGTCAAGGATGAAAATCCTGCCCTGACGGGGGTTTACCCGCGGGGCAGCAAGGCCTAGAATCCCGCTCCCGCTTGGAGGGTCAGGCGGCAACGAGTTTCGGTTTCAGAAGGCCCCCGTGAGGGGCTTTTTGCTTGATGAGGGCCGGTTCAGGGCCCTTTTTTGTTTCAGGCGCCAGTTGGCTTAGGAGGTACGGTCGATGCTGCGGGAACAACTGCTGGCACTGGCTGAACCCCTGGTAGAGCGACTGGGCTACGAGCTGGTGGATGTGGAATACCAGAGCACGCGCTCGGAAGCGACGCTCAGGGTCTACATCGACTGGCCCGAAGGCGAGATGAGTGCGGCGGCAGCCGCGGCCGGTGATGACGGCACGCGTGCCTTCGACGGAATCGGTGTGGAGGATTGCGAGCGGGTCAGCCGGGAGCTGTCGGCACTGCTCGATGTCGAGGATCCGATAGCGGTGGCCTACCAGCTGGAGGTGTCCTCACCGGGCATGGATCGCATCCTGCGCACGCCGGCGCATTATCGGCGTTTCGTCGGAGAACGGACGCATGTGGAACTGGTGGCGCCCCGCGCAGGACGGCGGCGTTACACCGGCGCGCTGATGCGCGCGGGCGATGACGATTTTGATGTGGATGTAGATGGTGCGCTGGTGACGATCCGATACGCGGAGGTGGGAAAAACCCGTCTCGCACCGGACTGGTCGCGCCAGAAAGCGCGAGGTGGTGGAAAATGATGAACAAAGAAATTCTGATGGTCGTCGATGCCGTCTCGAACAAGAAGGGCGTCGACAAGGAAATCATCTTCGAGGCGCTGGAGGCAGCGCTGGCCGCCGCCACGCGCAAGAAGCACGGGGAGGAATGGGACGCGCGCGTCTCCATCAACCGCAAGACCGGTGACTACGACACATTCCGTCGCTGGAAGGTCTTTGCCGACGATTCCACCGAGCTGGAAACTCCGGATCGTGAGCTGCGCCTCGAAGACGCGCTCGAGATCTCCCCGGATGCCGAGCCGGGTGGCTTCGTCGAGCAGCCGATGGAATCAGTGGCCTTCGGCCGCATCGCCGCACAGCAGGCCAAGCAGGTCATGGTGCAGAAAGTGCGCGAAGCCGAGCGCGCGCAGGTGGTGGATCTGTTCAAGGATCGCGTCAACACGCTGGTATCTGGCGTGGTGAAGCGTGTCGACCGCAACGGCATCTTCGTCGACCTGGGCAACAACGCCGAAGGCTTCATCTCGCGCAGCGACATGATCCCCCGCGAGGCGCTGAAGCCGCAGGATCGCGTCAAGGCCTTCCTGAAGGACGTGCGCACCGAACTGCGCGGCCCGCAGCTGTTCCTGTCACGCACGGCGCCTGAATTCCTGATCGAGCTGTTCAAACTCGAGGTGCCGGAAGTCGGCCAGGGAACCATCGAGATCCTGGGCGCTGCGCGTGATCCGGGCGTGCGCGCCAAGATCGCCGTGCGCAGCAACGAGCCACGCATCGATCCGGTGGGCGCCTGCGTCGGCATGCGCGGATCGCGTGTGCAGGCCGTATCGAACGAGATCGCCGGCGAGCGCGTGGACATCATCCCCTTCGATGAAAACCCGGCACAGTTCGTCATCAACGCGATGTCGCCGGCAGAAGTGCAGTCGATCGTCGTCGACGAGGACTCACACAGCATGGACATTGCCGTAGCCGAGGAAAAGCTGTCGCAGGCCATCGGCCGTGGCGGCCAGAACATCCGGCTCGCCAGCCAGCTGAGCGGCTGGGAACTGAACGTGATGACCGAATCGGACGCCGAGGCCAAGAGCGAGTCCGAGTCGCAGAAGGTCGTGCAGATGTTCATGAAGTCGCTGGATGTGGACCAGGACGTGGCCGGCATTCTCGCGCAGGAAGGCTTCTCGACCATCGAGGAGCTGGCCTATGTGCCCGTGAGCGAGCTGGCGAACATCGCCGAATTCGATGAGGACATGGTGAAGGAACTGCGCAATCGCGCCCGTGACGTGCTGCTGACGCAGGCCATTGCCAGCGAAGAGAGCCTGGACAGCACCATGCCGGCCGATGACCTGCTGCAGCTCACCGGCATGAATCCGGATCTGGCACTGGCGCTGTCCTCGCGCGGAGTTCGCACTCGCGAACAGCTCGCCGAGCAGGCCGTGGACGATCTGGCGGATATTGATGGTCTGGATGAGACCGCGGCGGGCGCGCTGATCATGAAAGCGCGCGAGCACTGGTTCCAGACCGAGAAGTAAGCCCTAGGGCTAAGGACGAACATGGCTGATGTGACCGTTGCACAATTTGCCGACGTGCTGAAAGTGCCCGTCGACCGCCTGCTGGTGCAGCTGGAGCAGGCTGGCATCACTGTGGCCGGCCCCGAGGACATGATCGGCGACGAGGCCAAGATGGAACTGCTGTCGCATCTGCGACGCAGCCACGGCACCGGCGAGGACTCTGCCGCGCCGCGCAAGATCACGCTCAAGCGCAAGACGCAGACCGAGCTGAAACTGGCCAGCACCCAGGGTCGTGCGCGCACGGTCAACGTCGAAGTGCGCATGAAGCGCACCTACGTGAAGCGCGATGTGTTCGAGGAACAGAACCGCGCCAGCCAGGAGCAGGCCGACCAGAAGATCAAGGAGCTGGAGGCTGCGCAGCGGGTCGAGGCCGAGAAGGCTGAAGCCGACCGCCGCGAACAGGAGCGCCTGGATCAGGAAAACCGCCGGCGCGTGGAGGAAGAGCAGAACCGCAACCGCCAGCTGGAAGAGCAGCGGCGTGCGCAGGAACAGCGCGAGCGGGAAGACGCCGAACGCGAGCGCACACGGCGCACGGCAGAACCGGCGCGCCCTCAGGAAGCCGCCCCGCGCACTGAACACAAGAAGGTCGAACATCCGCCGCGCGTCGCGGCGGTCGCTGCACGCAGCGCCGCCAACACCCGCTACGGGCGCCAGGAGCTGCATGTAGCCGGCGATGCCAGCGCACGCTTCAAGAAGAAGAAGGTCAGGATGCGCGGCCGGCCGGTGACCCCGGATGGCGAGCAGAAGCACGGCTTCGAGATGCCCACCGCGCCGATGAAGCGCGAAGTGGCGATCAGCGAGACGATCACCGTTGCCGAACTGGCGCAGCGCATGGCCGTCAAGGCCAACGAAGTGATCAAGGTGTTGATGGGGCTTGGCGTCATGGCCACCATCAATCAGTCGATCGACCAGGACACTGCGGTGCTGGTGATCGAGGAAATGGGCCACGAAGCCAAGCTGGTCAAAGAGAACGAGATCGAGGAAG
>DATNCK010000112.1:0-12227 GCA_035571575.1 Steroidobacteraceae bacterium
CCGCGATTCGATGTATGCCGTCAAGGGAACCTTGGCGCCAGCCATGATCCGCTCGAGCGTCTCCGGGTGGTAGAGGGCTCGCTTCGCCGGATCAGCCACCAGTGCGGCGTGGTACTGGTAGGTCTCTGCGACCAGCACCGCAAGGGAATCGACGCCGGGCAACGAAACATCGGCCGTGCTCCGGGTCAGCCCCTTCAACACTTCGAGCGCCGTGCGCGTCGCGGCCTCGATCTCCGGATCCAGCGACTCATAGAAAGGCGCGCGCGGAATGCCGATCCGCAGCGACTTGACGTCGGTGCCGATGCCTTGCTTCATGGCCGCAGTGTTTGCGCGGATGCTCACCGGATCGAGTGGGTCGTACCCGGAAATGACGCTCATCACCAGCGCTGCGTCGGCGACGGTGCGCGCAATTGGTCCCACGTGATCGTGCATCTCCGACATGGGCACGATGCCGCGGATACTGGCAAGACCGTGTGTGGCCTTGAAACCGACGACGCCACAGCACGCCGAAGGAATGCGGATGGATCCGGCCGTATCGGTGCCCAGCGCGGCGGCGCACAGGCGGGCAGCCACGGCAGCGGCAGAACCGCCTGAAGATCCGCCGGGCGAGTAGTCGAGATTCCACGGGTTGTGCACCGGACCGTAGTGCGTGATGACGCTGGTGCCGCCGTAGGCGAATTCGTGCATGTTGAGCTTGCCGAGAAACACCGCACCGGCGTCGCGCAGCTTCTGCACCACCGGTGCATCGGCGTTGGGCACGCGATCGGCATACACGGCGCTGGCCGCGGTGGTGCGCACGCCGGCCGTATCGATATTGTCCTTGAGTGCGATGGGGATGCCATGCAGTGCGCCGCGCGAATGCCCGGCGGCGGTCTCGGCGTCGAGCGCCCGCGCCTGTGCCAGCGCCTGTTCGGCGACTACCGTGATGTAGGCGTTGATGCGGGGATTGAGCCGCTCGATGCGCGCCAGATAGGCGCGCGTGAGATCGACGCTGGTGAGTTCGCGCGCGGTAATCCGGCGGCGCGCTTCGGTGATGGTGAGCGCGGTGAGATCAGCACTGCTGACGGTAGCTGCAGCCTGCGCGGTGGTTCTCGCGAGCGCTGCGGTTGCCAAGGCACCTGCGACGACTTGCCGCCTGTTGAGCGAGTCCCCGATCATCCCTCCCCCTTTTTAGCGCTCCGAGCGCAGATCAGCCGGGTGCAATGATACCTTGATGACCACTGGCAATTTTGGGTGCTGTGGGAGCGCTTTCTCTGATCAGGGCCGCGCAGTCGGCGTCTTGCGCGCGACCCGGATCGATGAAGGCAGCGATGGCTGCGAGCGGCGTGAGCAGCACGCCGAGGGCTATGCCGGCGCCCGCCTGAACCTTGGAATTGCCGGACTTGAATCCAACCACCGGCTGCGCCAGGGTGCCGTGGACGACCAGCGACGAGCGCAGGCGCAGGCCGGCATGCTTTGGGTGCCCACGAAACTGGAAGTCCAGGGCTTCGTCGTTCAGGTCGACCGTACCCGTTCCCGTCATCAGCACCCGCTCGGTGTCGAGCACCAGAGTCTTCGATGTCAGCACGCCGTCGTGTGCGTCGAAGGCGGCAATCCCGCAGCGCACGGGCGCCATCGGCTGCTTGCCAGACATTTTGAGTCCGAGTCCGCGCAGGTCGAAGCCAACCGCCTCCGCCAGTGCTGCGCGGATCTCGCCCTGCGGCAGGATGGCCACGATGGTGCCATCGGCGCTCGCGGCCAGCTCGTGCACCGAGTGCCCCTTGCCTTTGAGCCGCAGTCGCGCGCGCAGCGGTCCGTCCAGCGGGGGCTCCCCTTTCTTGCGGTGACCGAATTGACTGAGCTGCAGGCCGTTGAAGTCCAGTGCGAGTTGTGTGGCGAGCAGGTCTTTCGATCCGTCGAACCTCCATTGCCCGGTGGCACTGCCGTCGGCGAACTTCGCGGAAACGGGGGCTGCGGTCAGTACACCGTGGTCTACCTTTACGTGCGCGACCAGCGTGTTGAGCTTCAGCTTGCCCATGTCCACCTCGCGGATGCGATAGACGACGGTGGAATCTGTGCGTCGCAGAGCACTCATCTCTATCGGTGTGCGCGGAAACAAGGGCTGATCTTTCTTGCGTTCCGACGCGCGCTTTGCGGCCTTCTTGCCGAGATCCATGCGACGCAGCTTGTCGGAATGCAGGTCGGCGGTGAGCTGCGTTCGCGAGGCCGTGGAGTCGACGTGTACGGTGCCCGCGATATCGCTCTCTCCGGTCAGGCCGCGCACATTCGTGAACGTGAACTGCAGTCCCGAGCGCTGCATCTCGCCTGACGCCCGATAGGGGCCGGTGTCAGGGAAGTTCAAACCGATCAGGAAACGCAGGTCCTTCATGTCCTCGCCATGCGCTTCCAATGTCGTCTGCAATTCGCGCACGTCAAAGGGACTCGCCAGCGCGCCCTGGCCAGAGAGAGTCGAACCGCTGGAGCGCTCCTCGAATCGGAAACGATAGGCCTGATTGCGGCGCGCCGTGGCCAGCGGATCGGCGACGAGCGAAAGCGTCACGGGGCGGGTGTTCAATACGCCAGTGCCGTCGATCCGCAGACTGTCCACACCAGCGCCCATTGCGGAGACCTTGCCGTCGAAGATCAGGTGACGCCGCGCATCGCGCAGATGCACCTGCGCATCGGGCACCGAAAGCCCGCCCATCAGCGGCGGCCCCTTCCTGCTCGTGCGACCCGAAGTGGAGCGCCAGTTGGCCTTGCCCGATTCGTCACGCAGCAGGTTGAACGTGGCCGACTGAAGTTCGAGGCGACGGAAGCGCAGCGGCTCGGCCAGCGTGGGCGTCTCCAGTGCGAACGATGCCCTACCGATCTCTGCCAGAATGCCGGCCGGCATCCACGGCGGGTTGTGGATCACGATACCTTCGGCCGTCATGGAGGGATGCAGGGAGAGCAGGTGCGCTTTCACCGGCCCAAGTACGCGGATCTCTCGATGTGCCTTGGCGACGATCAGCTTGCGAATGGGCTCATGGAAGTAGCCTGCATCGACCAGCGCAGCCGTACCGATTACCAGTGCCAGTGACAGCAGGATCAGGCCTGCCAACGCGATGAGCAGCCATTTCAGCCAGCGGGGCGTGGGAGTGAGTTTCACAACTCACCAGACTGGGAGACCGAGGAGACTCTGTCTGTAGGCGAACGCGCATATCGTTTGCGCGGATCGATCTCGTCGGGTTAGCGTAAGGAGCTACAATTTCGGGGCTTAGGGAGGGGGCATGACTGATCCACTGCGCGCCAGGGGTGTGGCGCTTCGCGCCATTCTCGGTGCAGCTCTTCTTGTATGTTCGTTCGCGGCCCTCGCTGCCAACCCCTACAAGACCAAGAAATTCCCGGAAGAGCTCGCCCGTGATCTGGGCATCGAACAGAGCCGTGTGAAGAGCTACAGGTTCGGCTTCTGCTCAGTCGTCAGTGCGAGTCTTTATGAATCACCCGGCGAGAAGGTCAACGCCCCGTTCGACGACTGCATGGCTGCCGATCTGGGCGATGCCTACGGTCTGTACCTCTACGACAAGGGCGCCAAGAAGTGGGCCGAAGGCATCACGCTGAAGCCGGAGACGATCAAAGGCTTCGGCGTCGCCGAAACCAGGAGCATGGGCGCCACGCTGCGCGAGCTGGTGTTCGAACTGCCCTCCACCCGACGCGTGCTGCTCTGGTACTCAGGCGGATTGCTGGGTGACCACGCCTATCCGCTGGAGATCGCCAAGCGCTTGGACGAGATGGGCTTCCAGCGACTGGCCACGGCGCGCTTTGTGGCCACGCGACTGGAAGGTCAGACCATCTACCTGCGTTAGCAGCCTGTCGCGCTTGCCGCGCGCGATCCTTCTGGATCAGCGCGCGGAACCGGCTCCCAGCCAGGGCTGCGTGTGGATGCCCTGTGCGGATGCACCACCGCCTATCACCGCCGCAGGCGTGAGATGGTTCTCCGACGGAATCGGTGCTATCACCAGCCGCTGGCTGCCAGCGAAGAACAGGGTCTTGCCATCCATGCTGATGCCGGTCGCCGGCGTGCGGTCGCAGCCGATGGCGTTGTAGCAGCTGGGATAGTCGTCGAGCTCGAAATATCCAAGCACCGGCAACACGGTATTGGCTGCAACAGCAGCGCTGCTGTTGAAGACATAGATGCGAGGTTTCATCTGGATGCCCGGCGACTGATCGATGTCGGGGCCATTGAAGGCCAGCACGTACACACGGTTGCCGTCCGGCGAGACGATGGCCGCTGCCTCTTCGGCATCCGGGAAGAGAGCCCCCATCGAGCCGTAGTAAGGCACCTGCAGTCGGCCGACGAACTCATGCTGCGCGTCCAGCACGCGTGACTGGTCGATTACCAGCCGCGAGCCATCCTCGCTGGCGAATGCGGAATTATCCCAGCTGCCGATAACTGGACTCGACAGCCCGGAGTGAAGCTGCTGGTCACTGACATCCATGTACTGCAGCGGTGGCAGGCCGCCGGGCACTCCGGAATGCGGCCACATCACCAGCCGCTCGCCATTGCGCGACATGGCGAACTCCGGCACGAAGCGGAAGTTGCAGGGGAAGTCGTTGAGCCGCACTTCATGCACGGCCGCATCGCGCGGGTCATAGTAGCCCAGCGTGCCGTAGGGGCCGCCGCAGTTGCCCGCCAGGTCCATCCACACTTTGTTGTCGGCGCCCACAGGCAGGCCGGGCACGGTCCAGTTCTGCGCCTGAATGCCGGTGGACACGGCCACCTGCGAGATCTCACTGAAGCTGGCGCCATCGAGGATGCGGATGGTTGCAGGTGCCTGCGGTGAAGAGGTGTCCGCGCTGGTGGTCACCAGCAACTTCCCGTCATTCATGAGACCGGCGTTGGTCACGTTGGTGACGGGCGCAGTGGTGGACGTCCACACGCCACCCGAAGAGGTGAAGCGCTTCAGCACATGATGCGAGTCGAGGGTGAACAGCGCGCCGCGCTCGTCATCCACGATCAGCGTGGTCTGGTAGTCTCCCGTCACGGCCGTGGCATAGGCCGGCGGCGTGGGAGTGAATACGCGGAAGCTCTCCACTGTGGGTGTCTTGCCCAAGGCATTGTTGATCGACACATCGTGCGTGCCGCTGCTCATGCCCTGCACGTTCACCAGCAACTTGCCATCGTGCACGCGCTGCACGGAGTTGATGGTCACACCACCTGAAATGCTCAGACGCGCGGCTGGATTGGCTAGATCTGCAAACCCTCGTCCCATCACCACGAGCTGCGCGGCCTGACCCGCCAGCACTCGCCGCGGGCCCACGCCAGTGACCGTACCCAGGCGCGGCTGCGCGAAGATCTGGAATGCCACCGGAGTGATGGCCGGATTGCCTGGTACCGACAGCGTGATCGCCGCGACGTAATCCTGATAGTTCACTGCGGTGTCGCGCAGCCAGTTGGAATTGATGCTGTACGTGAGATTGCCGCCACTGGTACCGCTCGGGGTCACGGTGATGTTGGGGTTGTTCGATGTGGCAGCCCAGGCCACCGCAGATCCGCCAGCCACGTTCACGGCGACCGTGCCGGTGAGCGAACCAGCTGTGCTGTCACCGGTGACGATGTGATGCACATCGGCGGGTCGCACCAGTCCCGCGCCCACCGTCAGCGATACGTTCACGCGGCGGAACTCGTACAGGTTCAGGGGATCGATAATGCCGGCAGGCAGCGGATTCGCCTCGATGTCGACGGTGGCCTGATAAGTGCCCGCCGACAGCGATGCTGCAGTGGCCACCACCGAATATCCGCCGGGCACGGGAGTGACCTGCAACCAGCCATTGGCGCCACCGTTGTAAGTCACCACCGGAGTCTTCAGACCCGGCTTCCACGTGGGCTCATCCACCGTGATGGATTGCGGCGCGGAGCTGGCACCTTCGATGGTGGAGAAGGTCAGCCCGCTGGGCGACACGGCGATGCCATGCTCGCCGCCCGGCGGCGCCTGCACGGTGTAGTTGACGGTGAGCGAACCGCGGCTGCCCAGGTTGCCCGTGAAATCGATGGTGCCGGTGTGCGTGCCCACCGGCAGTGACGGCAGGTTCAGCGTGAAACCAGTGCCACTGATGTTCGCCATGTGGATGAAGGCGGAATTGATGATGGATCCGAACGCGTTCTCGCCTTCGCCGGGCTGCACGGTCACGGCCTGCGACAGCGGCGAGCCGCTGACGGCAGTGACACTCAGTGGATTGGGCGTGGACTGCACGGGCCGCTTCACCGTGATCGTGAACGGCACAGTCAACGGCGTGCCGCCGATGCGGTTATTGCACGCGTTGTCGGAACACGCCAGGAACAGGATGCGGCCGGTATACGTACCCACCGGCAGATTGGCCACCGGGGCCACGACAGCCGTGGCCGTCGTGGCATTGATGGAAAGAGTGATGTTGGGATTGATGGCATTGGTGGCGCCATCGTTCTCCACCACGGCGCCGGCATACACCGTACCGTCGTAGGTACCCGTGACCGAGGCGCCCGCGGCCTGCGCAGTGGGCGTTGCAGTGAGGAAATAATTCCAGCTCAGTGAATTGGTCGTCAGCGCGACGCGCAGTGAGCCGCCTCCGCCACTGCCACCCCCACCGCCGCCACCACTGCCGCCAGAATCTCCGCCTCCGCCACAGGCCGAAAGCGTCAACAGGAAGACGGCCAGTAGTCGTGCCGACCTTGTGTGATTCGCATCCCGAACCCAACGACTCATCCCGTAACGCATCGACATCGACGCCCCTCCTCTTGAACGCGCGAGTCTACAAGCAGCGCCGACCTCGCTGACCGCAATACGTCATAAGGATGTAAGTGTCAGTGCCGAGTGCTGACTATCGGACTCACCGGTCTTCGCTGAACGGTCCGCGTATCGGTTGAGCTGTCAATGACGCGGGTACTGCGATGGCTTAGCCGCGCGGTCGCCGGGACAACCTTGTCATCAACAGTGCGGTGCGCTTGATCTGGCGGTCGAAGCTGGTCAGGTCCACGGTTTCACCGGGCGCGTGACTGCCCTTGCCCACCGCGCCAAAACCCACCAGCCCGTCGACCTTGTCGGCGACGAAGCTGATATCGCCTGCGCCGCGCTTCAGCGGATCAAGTTCCGGCATCTGCGCAAGGCCCAGATCGCGGTTGATGCCGTTGAGCTCGGCGAGCAGCGCACGGTTGCCCGCCGTCGGCGGCATGGCCGGATAAGGGTCCTTCTCGAAGGTGATGGTGGCTTGCGTGCCTGCCAGATGCCTGGCCACGATGTCGCGCATCTTCGTCTGCATCCGCAGCGTCTGTTCGTTGCTGAGGGTGCGCAGGTCGCCGCGGGCAAGCGCCTCTGCGGCGATGACGTTGCTCTTGCCAGCGGCCTGGCCACCCGTTTCGCCCGAATTCATCGCGGCCGTCGCGCCGCCCAGCACCAGACCCACGTTGTAGGTGGCGTTGGGTTCGCGCAGCTCGCGCCGGAAGTCATCGAGGATGCGCGTGAGCTCGTACACTGCGCCGTAACCCGCCTCGGCGGAAAAAATCCCTGAAGAATGTCCCGATGGCGCGGTGGCGCGCAGGTTCCATGTCATGCTGCCCCGGCGGCTCACCGAGCCCATGTCGCGGCCGTCTTCCGTGGCCAGCGCCTCGAATTCCAGCGCCACGTCGCTGTGGGTCGCGGCACTGAGCAACTCGGCGCGCGACACCGATATCGGCTCGCCGGCGCGCTCCTCGTCGCCATTCAGCACGATGGTGATGTCGGCGTCGCGCAGTGTTCCTGCGGCGCGCATGGCACGCAGTGCCGACACCATGATCGCCAGGCCATCCTTCATGTCATTGACACCGGGACCTTCGGCCGAATCTCCGCGTCGCTCGAACTTCTGGAAGGGACTGTCCTTCTCGAATACGGTATCCAGGTGCCCGATCAGCAGCAGGCGCCGGCCGCGACCCGAACCCTTGTGTTCGGCCACGACATGCCCGGCACGGTTCACTGCGTTCATCGGCACCCATCGCGCCTCGAAGCCGAGGTTCTGCAGCTCCGACATCATGATGCGGCCGACCTGCTCGACGCCCGCGAAGTTCATGGTGCCGCTGTTGATGTTGACCAGTCGTTCCAGCAGCGCCAGCGCCGACGCATTCTCGGCGGTTGCCGCCGTAACGATCCTCTTCTCCGCTGCCGAGAGGCCGGCCTCGCCGGCGCTGAGGGGCGCCATCAGCGTGATGCCGGCGAGGAGCGCGCAACGCGCAGCGAGCCGTGCCAGGACTGGAGCATTCATGGCGGTCATGATAATTGCCATTGTATTCCAGGTGCCTGCATGATCCGCAGATGGGCGACCCGCTTCGTGGCTGCCAGGGGGATTTTCATGTCGAATGCTGACGCCGGTCCTTCAATTACCGGCGCTTCCAGTCTGCTGCGCACGATGGCCGCGGCCGGCATCGAAGTGTGCTTCGCCAACCCCGGCACCTCCGAGATGCACTTCGTCTCGGCGCTGGGCGCGCTGCCCCAGATCCGTCCCGTGCTCGGACTGTTCGAGGGCGCGGTCAGCGGCATGGCCGATGGCTACGCACGCGTCACCGGCAAGCCTGCGATGACGCTGTATCACCTGGGCACCGGTTTCACCAATGCCGCGGCCAACCTGCACAACGCGCGGCGTGCGAAGAGCCCCATAGTCAATGTGGTGGGCGATCACGCCACTACGCACAAACGCTGGGACAGCCCGCTCAAGTCCGATATCGAGGCATTGGCACGGCCGATGTCCGACTGGCTGCGCATGGCGCAGTCCACCGACACGTTGTCTGCCGATGCGGCGGCTGCGGTGGCCGCCGCGCGTCAGGCGCCGGGGCAGATCGCGACGCTGATTCTGCCGGCAGACATCGCCTGGGGAAAAACCCAGGGCCATGCGCAGCCGCTAGCAGCGCCCTCGCCTGTGGCGCCGGATCCCGCCGCAGTGTCGCGCGTCGCGAAGGCGCTGCGAGAACGCGGCCGCAGTTGCGCGCTGATCGTGCGCGCGGCCGCGGGCGACGCGCGCGGCGTGGCAGCACTGCAGCGCATCTGCGCGGCGACGGGTGCGCGGGCGCTGCACGATCTGATGGCCCCGCGTGTGCTGCGCGGTGCAAACCAGTTCGCGATCACGCGTGTGGCCTATCGCGCCGAGGAAGCGGTGGCGCTGCTCACGGGCCTGAGCGATGTGGTGCATGTCGGCACGATGCCGCCGATCGCGCCCTTCGCCTATCCACAATTCCCGAGCTGGCTCACGCCCGAGGGCGTGAATCTGATCTGGCTCGCGCATGAACACGAGGATGAAGTGCTGGCGCTGGAAGCGCTCGCCGACGCGCTGGGCGCACCGGCAATGGCTGCGACGTATGGCGCGCCGGGAGCTGGCGCTCGCGATGCAGCCATAGCGAACAGTCCACGCGGCGCGCTCGATGCGGCAACGATCGGTCGCTCACTCGCCCGCCATCTGCCGGAAGGTACGATTCTGTCGGAGGAAGCGATCAGCAACGGACCGCCGATTGCAGCGGGCACCGCGCTGGCTGCGCCACACTCGCACATGACGAACACCGGCGGCGCACTGGGTCAAGGAATTCCGCTGGCCACGGGTGCCGCGGTGGCAGCGCCGAACCGCAAGGTGGTGAATGTGCAGGCCGACGGCAGCGCGGCGTTCACGCTGCAGGCGCTGTGGACGCAGGCACGCGAACAGCTCGATGTGCTCACGATCATCCTGGCCAACCGCAGCTATGCGGTGCTGCGTTTCGAGATTGCACGCGTGGGTGCGCAGGTTCAGGAACAGCTCGCGGGCAATCTGCTGGACATCGATCGTCCCGATATAGACTGGGTCTCGCTGGCGAAAGGCATGGGCGTCGAGGCGACGCGCGTGTCGACGGCAGAAGCCTTCGACGATGTGCTGGCCGCCATGCTCAAGCAGCGCGGCCCGAAGTTGATTGAAGCCGTGCTGGCTCATCCATGAGCGAACCCGAAGTCACGTCATGGACACGGCCAGCGGCCATTGTCGTGGCGATGGTCGCCATCGCACTGGTGCTCGACGGCGTGGATGCGCAGGCGCTGGGCCTCGCCATCCCGCCGCTGATGCGTGAGTGGGGTCTCACGCGCGCGGACTTCTCGCCCATTGCAGCCATGAGCCTGCTGGGGATGGCCATCGGCGCCACCTTCGGCGGCGTAGTGGGCGATCGCATCGGACGGCGCACGGCGCTGATCAGCAGTCTCGCGCTGTTCGGCCTCGCCACCGGCCTTGCCACCCTCACGCACACGCTCGGCAGCTTCGGCGCATTGCGCGCTGTCGCAGGCCTTGGCCTGGGTGCCACGCTCCCCAACGCCAGCGCGCTGATCGCCGAGTTCACACCTGTCCGCTATCGCAGCATAGGCATGTCCATTGCCATGCTGAGCCAGCCGACGGGTTCTATGACGGCAGGGCTGATCGCCGCGGCGCTGCTGGAAAGTCACGGCTGGCGCAGCCTGTTCCTGATCGGGTGTTTTGCGCCGCTCGCACTCGTGCTGCTGTTCCTGTGGCGGCTGCCAGAATCGCCCGGCTACATCGCGACCAAGGGCGCTGCGCGCAGCGAGCGTCGCGCCACCTTGGGCGCACTGCTGGTGCCCGAGCGCCGCCGCGACACGCTGCTGGCGTGGATCTCCTGCTTCCTGTCGCTGCTCGCGCTGTACAGCGTGCTGAGCTGGATGCCGGCGATGTTCGCCGCCGAGCACATGCCACTCGGCTTCACCGGCACGGCCATCGCGATATTCAGCATCGGCGGCATCGTTGGCAGCTTCGTATGTGGCCTGTTGATCAAGCGCTTTGGTTCACGCACCTCGCAGATCGTCATCGGCGGCACCGGCATCTTGGCTGGCGTGCTGCTGATCCTGCTGTTTCGTTCCGGGGCTGCCACGACGACGGCCATCAGCCTGCTCATTCCCTTCGTCGGTGTCGGCGCCGCCGGCACGCAGACCACACTGTATGCGCTGGGGGCCTATCTGTATCCCACCGAGCTGCGCGCCACCGGCATCGGTGCCGTGCTCGGCATCGGAAGGCTGGGCGCGGTGGCCAGCGCGTGGGCTGGAGCGCAGGCCGTGGATACGGGCGGCGCCGTGGGGTTCTTTACGCTTTTCGCTGCCGCAATTGCCGCAGCGACGATCGCCTGCATCGTGATCCGCCGGTCGATCCCGCCGCAGTGAAAAGGAACTCCAACTCGAACTTTCTCGCTTATACGCTGGCACCTACGTTGTAACCCTTTCCAGAACGCAGTAAGGCCTGGATCGGCCGCGGGACTATCAGGATCATGCTCGAGCTCAGACCCGCCACCGCAGCAGACTACGCTTACGCGAAGCAGGTAAAGCACGCCGCTTACAAGGACATGGTGCTGGCCCAGTTCGGCACCTGGGATCCGTCTGTTCAGGATGGATTCTTCGACAAGTCCTGGAACGACGGGAACTACAACATCATCCTGATGGATGGCGAGCCCTGCGGGTTCTGCCGCATCGATGAACATGATCGGGTGCTGCAGTTGGTGGAGTTTGCCGTGGAGGTTTCGAAGCAGAACCGGGGCATCGGCTCGATGGTGCTGTCCAGATTCCTGGAAATGGCGCGGGCGAAGGGCAAACTCGCCCAGATGAATGTGATGCGGACCAATACCCGTGCCAAGGCGCTGTATGAAAGGCTCGGCTTTGCGGTGTTTGCGGAGAATGAAGTCCAGTACGGGTTGCGGTACACGGAGGCAGCGGTTGCCGAACAAGCCTCGGCACGCCTGAAGGCCGTGATGGCGATGGGTTCCAATCCTAAGGCGGACCAGATCGATACGCTGGTCTCGAGTTGCGCCATCGAGCCAGATTTCTATGTGCGCGACATGCTTACCTGGGCGCTGACCCGCCATCCGCCGGAACTGGTCGTGCCGAAACTGCTCGCAGAGCTCCACTCGAAGATCGCTCAGGCCCGAAGCCAGGCATTGCACAGCCTTTCAAAGATCAAAGATGCCAGCACATGGCCTGCGATCACCTCTGCCCTGCTTCGCGATCCGGACGACGAAGTGGCCAAGAGTGCCTGGCGTGCCGCCGTGATCCTCGTGCCCGAGGATCAGAAGAGAGCCCTGGCAGAAGAACTCGCGTCGCAGTTGGGGCGCGGCGATCGGCAAGTTCAGCTCAGCCTGAGCCGCTCACTGCTAACGCTGGGTGCCGAGGCGCTTGCGCCGGTGCTGCAAAAGGCTCTGAGCGGAGATGATCCGGCACTACGTGCTCATGCCGGAGCCACTGAGCGCCTGCTGCGAA
>DATNCK010000113.1:0-3759 GCA_035571575.1 Steroidobacteraceae bacterium
GCCCCAGCTGAAGCCGGGCAGCCGGAACAGCGCGAGATCGACCACGGGGGTGCCCGTCCGGCCGACCCGCCGCTCCCAGCCGACGAAGAGCACCAGCACGCCCGCGCCGCCCAGCATGCAGGCGAGGGCGAGCGTGTTGCCCCAGCCCTTGTCCCCCGCCTCAATCACGCCATAGGTCAGCGCGACAAGGCCGGCGGTCGAGAGCACGACGCCGAGCGGATCGAGCCGTGGCGCGACGGCGCTACGTGACTCGGGCATCAATGTCGAAACCGCCACGATGGTGAGCACGATCACCGGCACATTGATGAGGAACACCGATCCCCACCAGAATTTTTCGAGCAGCAATCCGGCGATCAATGGACCCAGTGCCATGCCGCCCGAAGCGATGCCGGCCCACAGACCAATGGCGAAGGTGCGCTCATGCGCATCGCTGAAGGTGGTGCGGATGATGGCCAGCGTGGCAGGCATCATCATCGCGGCTCCCACGCCCAGTCCCGCGCGCGCGGCGATGAGCACCAGCGGTGAGTGCGCATAGGCCGCGGCCAGTGAGGCCGCGCCGAATGTGACAAGGCCGACGGCGAACAGCAGGCGATGTCCGTATCGATCGCCCAGCGTTCCCAGTCCAGGTAGTAGCCCGGCTACCACAATCGGGTAGGCGTTCAGTATCCACAGCCGCTCTGAATTGCTGGCTGCGAGATCGCGCGTCAACGCGGGCAGCGCAACATAGAGAACGGTCAAATCAACGCAGATCAGGAACAGGCCGCTGGCTGCGATGGCGAGGATCAGCCAGCGACGAACGCCGGACAAAGCGGGTCCGTCCGAGTTCACTTAGCGAACCTTCTACTCTCACGGCAAAAAACTGGCGCCACGCGGCACCACGCGGATATGCTGCTCAAATGGAAACGCTCATCAAGAAGCTGGTCAACTTCAAGTCGGGGGAAGGGAAGGCACTGTTCTGGTCCTTCGCTTACTTCTTCCTGCTGATGTCCACATACTACATGCTGCTTCCCATACGCGATGCCTCGGGCATTCGCGGCGGGGCGCAGGATCTGCCGTGGCTGTTCTTCGGCACCTTCGTGGTGTCGCTGCTCACTGCGCCTTTGCAGGCCAGCATCGCAGCCAAGTTGCCACGCCAGCGTTTCGTGCCGGTGACCTACCTGTTCCTGGTCTCCAACATCCTGATCTTCTGGTTCCTGCTGAAGTCCAATATCGCGCCCGACGTGGTGCCGAAGGCCTTCTTCATCTGGATCACGGTGTTTTCCGTGTTCACGGTGTCCATCTTCTGGACCTTCATGGCCGATCTGTATGCCACCGAGCAGGGCAAGCGGCTGTTCGGTTTCATCGCCGCGGGTGGTTCGCTGGGCAATATCCTCGGGCCCATCCTGAACAAGCAGTTGATCGGACCCATCGGGCTGGCGAATCTGCTGCTGGTGGCTGGCGCGCTGCTGGTCGGCGCGGTGCTGTGTGCAAACCGGCTCGAATCAGCCGCGGCACAGCTCGCTGCCGCTGACCCGAACTTCGTCTCGGCCAGCGCCGGGCGCGAGAAGAAGCCTGTGGGTGGCGGCGTATTCGATGGCTTCGGGCTGCTGTTCAAGTCGCGTTACCTGGGCAGCATCGGCCTGTGGGTGTTTTTCCTGTCGATGCTCGCCACCTTCCTGTACCTGACGCAGGCCCACATCGTGGCCTCGTACACGCCGGACATGAAGGCCCGCACGGGCATCTTCTCCACCATCTACATGTGGGTGGGCATCCTGTCGCTGATCGTGCAGGTGCTGGGCACGGGACGCATCATCAAGGGCATCGGTGTCGGTCCCACGCTGGCAATCCTGCCGCTGGTGTTCGTGGCCGGCTTTACGGGACTGATGTTCACCTCTGCGCTGTTCGCCATCGCAGCCTTCCAGGCCTGCCAGCGCGCGTCCAATTTCGGCATGGCCAATGTGGCGCGTGAAGCGCTGTGGCCGGTAGTGTCGCGCGAGGAGAAATTCAAGGCCAAGAACATTGTCGACGGCGCTGTATTTCGCGGCGCCGATTTCGTCAACGCCTTCATCTACACCGGCCTCGCGGCATTGTTCCCGGTTCAGCCAGTGATCGCAGGCATCGGCGTGGTGCTGGCGGCGGGCTGGGCCGCGCTGTCCTTCGGATTGGGCAGGATGCAGGAAAAGCGCGCCCGCGACGTGGCGGGCAAATAGCCGGCGCGGGGCGCGACAGTGAACGCCCCGACCGATACTGAGCTGGCGCTGCTGTCGGTACGCGTAGGTGCCTCGTTGCTGGAGCGCCACCTCAAGGCGGCCACGGCAGAGTCCTGCACCGGCGGCTATGTCGCCAAGCTGCTCACCGATGTGCCCGGAAGTTCAGCCTGGTTTGACTGCGGCTTCGTCACCTATTCGAATACCTCCAAGCAACAGGTGCTGGGTGTGGCCCGTGACACACTCAGACAGGAAGGCGCCGTCAGCGAGCGCACAGTGCTGGAGATGGCATTGGGGGCGCTGACTAACAGTGAGGCCGACTGCGCCATCGCCATCAGCGGGGTGGCCGGTCCCGACGGCGGCACGCCTGTCCATCCGGTGGGCGATGTGTGGTTTGCACGCGCGCGCCGGCGTGCGGGAGGAGCCGTGGATGGGGCGGCATTGCACCGGCGATTTGCCGGTTCGCGTGATGACGTGCGCCGCCATGCTGCCGCCTTTGCGCTGTCGCTGCTGCTGGAGGATTGACCTTACGGCATTGGCCTGGAGCGAGGCATTTCTGCATGATCAGCGCAGATAGACTGTATACTTATACAGTACCCTATGGCATGATCTGTTCAACCGCCCGTTCACGTATCCAGAGGTTCCCGGCATGGAAGAAAACCGCAAAAAGGCGCTATCCGCAGCGCTCGGTCAGATCGAAAAGCAGTTCGGCAAGGGTTCCGTCATGCGCCTGGGAGACGCCAGCGCGGCCTCCTATGACGTAGAGGCTGTCTCCACTGGATCGTTGGGGCTAGACATCGCGCTCGGCATCGGCGGCCTGCCTCGAGGTCGCGTGGTGGAGATCTACGGTCCAGAGTCCTCCGGCAAGACCACGCTTACGTTACAGGTTGCGGCAGAAATCCAGAAAGCAGGCGGCACCGCGGCGTTCGTCGATGCTGAGCACGCCCTCGATCCTTCCTATGCCAAGAAGCTGGGCGTCAACATCGACGACCTGCTGGTCTCGCAGCCCGATACGGGCGAGCAGGCATTGGAAATCACCGACATGCTGGTGCGTTCCGGCGCCGTCGATCTGGTCATCGTCGACTCGGTGGCGGCGCTCACGCCCAAGGCCGAAATCGAGGGTGAGATGGGCGAGATGCAGATGGGCCTGCACGCGCGTCTCATGTCGCAGGCGCTGCGCAAGCTCACCGGCAACATCAAGCGCTCCAATACCATTGTCGTGTTCATCAATCAGATCCGCATGAAGATCGGCGTGATGTTCGGCAACCCCGAAACCACCACTGGTGGCAATGCGCTCAAGTTCTACGCTTCGGTGCGCCTCGACATCCGCCGCATCGGCGCCATCAAGAATGGCGAAGAAGTGGTGGGCAACCAGACCCGCGTCAAAGTGGTGAAGAACAAGGTTTCGCCACCGTTCCGCGAGGCCGAATTCGAAATCATGTACGGCCAGGGCATCTCGCGCGAAGGCGAGATCCTGGACTACGCGGTCGAGAAGAACGTCGTGCAGAAGGCCGGCACGTGGCTCAGCTTCGGCGAGGAGCGCATCGGCCAGGGGCGCGAGAACGCGCGGCTG
>DATNCK010000114.1:0-3596 GCA_035571575.1 Steroidobacteraceae bacterium
CGGCTGGAGAACACGCAGCCGCTCGGTGGATTCAGCGGCGAGGGCAGTTCGCCCCTGAGCACGATGCGCTGAACGTTGCGCGCGCCGACGCCGGGCGTCGATGCCAGCAGAGCCTGGGTGTAGGGATGGCACGGGCGCTCGAAGATGCTCGCCTTGGGCCCCTGCTCCATCACATGGCCCAGGTACATCACGAGCACTTCATGCGCGATGTACTTCACCACGGCCAGGTCGTGCGAGATGAACAGGTAGGCCAGCTTGAACTCGTCTTGCAGGTCCGCCAGCAGGTTCAGCACCTGGGCCTGGATCGACACGTCCAGCGCGGAGACCGGCTCGTCAGCGACCAGCAATTTGGGGTTGAGCATCAGCGCGCGGGCGATGGCTATGCGTTGGCGCTGGCCGCCGGAGAACATATGGGGATAGCGGTTGGCGTACTCGGGGCGCAAGCCGACCTGCGCGAGCATGGCCAGGGCCCGCTCGCGCCGCTGCGCACCGTTCATCGAGGTGTTGATGGCCAGCGGATCCTCCAGCACCGCGCTGATCTTCTTGCGCGGGTTGAGCGAGCCGTAGGGGTTCTGGAACACCAGTTGCACCGCCTGGCGCAGGCGCCGCCGGTCGGACGCCGGCGTATTCACCGCGTCGCTGCCGTCGAGCATGAGCGTGCCATCGGTGGGCTTTTCGATCAGCGCGACCATACGCGCCAGCGTCGATTTGCCGCAGCCCGATTCGCCGACGACTGCTAGCGTCTTGCCGGCCTCGATCGCAAAGGAGATGCCGCCCACGGCCTGCAGCCGGGCCGGCTCGCGAAACATGCCGCGCCGGATTTTGTAGACCTGGCGCAGGTTGCGCGCGTCGACGACGACCGTCATTTGTCTGTCATTGCGGGCTTGCCCCGCAATCCATGTTGGCGCGCCAAGCTGGATGCCCCCGGATCGGAGTCCGGGGCAGGTTCCTCGAGTCCGGCATGACAGTCGTGGCTCACGCGTTCACCTCTATCTTCACCGGAACGTCGCGCTCGATGGCCGCGAGGCGCTCCGGATCGCCCAGCGGATAGTGGCAGCGCACCTGGCCACCCCGCCACGCCCGCAGCGGCGGCCGCACCGTCATCGAATGCTGAGTCGCATACGCACAGCGCGGCGCGAACAGGCAACCGGTGGGACGATCGAACACTCCGGGCACCACGCCCGCGATAGTCGCGAGACGGTGGCCCGCCGGCCCGCGTTCGGGCAACGCCGACAGCAGCGCCTCGGTATAAGGATGCTGCGGATCGGCGAACAGCTGCGCCACCGGCCGCTGCTCCATCACCTGTCCGGCGTACATCACGGCGACGCGGCGGGCCATCTCGCTGACCACGCCCATGTTGTGCGTGATCAGCACCAGCGCCATGCCGCGTTCCTGCTGCAGATTCCTCAATAGGTCCAGGATCTGCGCCTGGATCGTCACGTCCAATGCCGTGGTCGGTTCGTCGGCGATCAGCAGGCGCGGATTGCATGAGATCGCCATGGCGATCATCACGCGCTGGTTCATGCCGCCGGACATCTGATGCGGGTAGTCGTTCAGCCGCGTGTGCGCCGCGGGTATGCCGACCTGCTCCAGCAGTTCGATCGCGCGCCGCCGCGCACTGGCCTTGTCCAGCGGCGAATGCAGGCGCAGCGCCTCCACCAGCTGATAGCCGATGGTGAAGCAGGGATTCAGGCTGGTCGTGGGTTCCTGGAAGATCATCGCCATGTCCTTGCCCACCAGCCGCCGGCGCTCCTTCTCGGAAATACCCAGCAGATCCTTGCCGGCGAAGCGCAGCGTCTTCGCGCTCACCTGCCCGGGATACGCGATCAGCCCCATCAGCGCCAGCATGGCCACGCTCTTGCCCGAGCCCGACTCGCCGACGATGCCCAGCACCTCGCCTTCCTCCAGCGTGAGGCTCACCCCGTCGACCGCGTGCATGACGCTGCCCTGGGTTGGAAAGTCGACGCGGAGGTCTTCGATTTCTAGAAGTGGCATGTTTCGCGAGCTACGAGAAATTCGGACTTGACCGGACGCAAAAGACGCAAAAGTACGCAGAAGACGCGAAAGAATTCAAGAAGGATGAATCAAAACTCATTTGGTCTTCCTTTTGCGTCCTTTGCGTATCTTTGCGTCCTCTGCGTCCGGCTGTTGAATTTTCATTGGGCACAGCTAGCGCTTCAGTTTCGGATCGAGTGCATCCCGCAGCCCGTCCCCCAGCAGGTTGAAAGCCAGCACGGCGATCAGGATCGCCAGGCCCGGGAATGTCACGACCCACCAGGCACGCAACACGAACTCGCGCGCGTCAGCCAGCATGGTTCCCCACTCGGGCGACGGAGGCTGGGCGCCCAGGCCCAGAAAGCCCAGCGCCGCCGCATCGAGAATCGCAGTGGACACGCCCAGCGACGCCTGCACGATCAGGGGCGCCGCGCAGTTGGGCAGCACCTCGCTGAACATCAGGCGCAGCGTGCCGGCGCCGCTGATACGCGCGGCGGTGACGTAGTCCTTGGACACTTCGGCAATCACCGAGGCGCGGGTAATGCGCACATAGTGCGGCAGTACCACCACCGCCACGGCGAGCATCGCGTTCATCAGGCCGGGGCCGAGGATGGCGACGATCACGATGGCAAGCAACAGGCTGGGCAGCGTGAGGATGATGTCCATCAGCCGCATGATCGCAATCTCGAGTACGCCGCGCGCGAAGCCCGCAATGAGGCCGAGCGCAATGCCGGCGGCCAGCGAAATCAGCACCACCGCCAGCCCGATCGACAGCGACAGGCGCGCACCATGGATCAGTCGCGACAGGATGTCCCGCCCGATGGCGTCGGTGCCCAGCAGGTACTCCACCGAGCCGCCTTCCTGCCATGCCGGCGGCCGCAGGAAGGCGCCGCTGTTGGTCTGGTACGGCATGTGCGGCGCCAGCAGCGGCGCCAACAGCGCGACCAGCAGCAGTGCGACCACCACCAGCAGGCCTGCCACCGCTCCCCGGTTGGCGGAAAAGGAAATCCAGAACTCGCGCAGCGGACCCGGCGGAGTGCCGTTGGTGGCGATCGGAGTAAGCGCTTGCGCCATGTCAGGGCTTTGCTCGCATCAATGCGCCTGCCGAATGCGCGGGTTGATGACGCCATAGGCGACGTCGACCAACAGGTTGACCAGCATCACCACCGCCCCCAGCAGCAGCATGCCGCCCTGCAGGACCGGGTAGTCGCGCCGGTTGATCGCCTCGATCAGCCACTTGCCGACGCCCGGCCAGGAAAAGATGGTCTCGGTCAGGATGGCGCCGGTGAACAGCACGCCCACCTGCAGGCCGATCACGGTGACCACCGGGATCAGCGCGTTGCGCAGCGCGTGCACGCCCACCACGCGCAGCGGCGGCAAGCCCTTGGCGCGGGCCGTGCGGATGTAGTCCTCGCCCAGCACTTCCAGCATGGCCGAGCGCGTCATGCGCGCCACCACCGCCAGCGGGTTAGTGCCCAGCACGATGGCCGGCAGGATCAGGTGCTGCACCGTGGACCAGAACGAGCCCTTGTCCCCGGTCAGCAGCGAGTCGATGAGCAGGAAGCCGGTCGTGGGCTCGATGTAGTGCTGCACCGAAATGC
>DATNCK010000115.1:0-7654 GCA_035571575.1 Steroidobacteraceae bacterium
GGTCGCGATTCAGTTCCAGCATCAGTTCGAACACCTGTGAGGCGTTGGCACCGTCGAGATTGCCGGTGGGTTCATCTGCCAGCATCAATAGCGGATCAGTGACCAGTGCGCGCGCCACGGCCGCACGCTGTCGTTCGCCGCCCGAAAGTTGATGCGGCCGATGACCCAGACGCGCACCCAGCCCCACGCGCTCCAGTATGGCTTTGGCCTTCTGCCGCGCCTCTTCCACACGCACGCGCCGCACCAGCAGTGGCATGGCCACATTCTCCAGCGCCGAGAATTCCGGAAGCAGGTGATGGAACTGGTAGACGAAACCCAGCGTGCGATTGCGCAACGCGCAGCGTTCGCTTTCCGGCAGCGCATGGATGTCGTGACCCTGCACGCGTACCGAGCCGCCATCCGGGCGATCGAGGCCGCCCAGTACCTGCAACAGCGTGGTCTTGCCGGAGCCCGAGGAACCGACGATGGCGACGCGCTCACCGGCCGCCACACTGATGTCGACGCCTCGTAGTACTTCCAGCAGGCTGCCGCCTTCACGAAACCCGCGCGTGACAGACTGCGCATGCAATACCGGTTCAGTCATGGCGCAACGCCTCGGCGGGTGCCAGCCGCGATGCGCGCCAGGCCGGATAAGTAGTGGCCAGGATGCACAGCAGCAGCGCCACGACACTGACCTGCGCCACGTCGCCGAACTGCACCTGTGCCGGCAGATCGCTCATGAAATAGACCTTCGCATCGAGGAAATGCATACCCGTCACCTTTTCCAGTCCATGCACGATGCTCTCCAGGTTGAAGGACAGCAGCGCGCCCAGTCCGATACCGCTTGCCACGCCGACCAGTCCGATCAGCATGCCCTGCACCAGGAACACGACCTGGATATTGCGCGGCGCTGCACCCAGCGTGCGCAGGATGGCGATGTCCTGTGACTTCGCCTTTACCACCATCACCAGCGTGGCCACGATATTGAAGGCAGCAATCGCCACGATCATCGACAGGATGACGAACAGCATGGACTTCGTCATCTGAATGGAGCGGAAGAAATTCGTATGGATGCGGGTCCAGTCGCTGACGTAGTAGCCGCCGCCCAGATCCACGGCCAGCTGCCGCACCATTGCTGGCGCACGCAGTGGATCCGCCAGCGCGAGACGCACTCCGGTCACCGCATCGCCCAGCTGATACAGCCGCGCCGCGTCTGCCACATGCATCAGCGCCAGTCCACGGTCGTACTCATACATGCCGGAACGAAAAATGCCGCTGACCACGAAGCTGCGCTTGCGCGGCTCCAGGCCTGCGGGTGTCACCGTGCCCTTGGGGACGATGACCACCACCTTGCCGCCGACGGTCACCTGCAGCTCACGCGCCAGCGCCTCGCCCAGCACGATGCGATAGCTGCCCGGCTGCAGTTCGTCCAACGAACCGGCTGTCAGCGTGCGTCCTATGCCGACGATGACTTTCTCCTGCGCGGGATCTATGCCGCGCAGCTGCGAGCCGGCCAGATGCTGTCCTGCTGCCAGCATCGCCCGGTCTTCGATGTAAGGTGCGGAGCCGATCACGCCCGGCGTGGCCATGGCGCGCTGCTGTGCAAGCCGCCAGTCGGGCAGCGGACCGTCCAGTCCCATCAGCGTGGCATGCGATGTCACCGTCAGAATGCGCGAGCGCAATTCGCTCTCGAAGCCGTTCATCACCGACATCACCACAAGCAGTACCGCCACGCCCAGGGCGAGACCCACGACACTGATGCCCGTGATGAATGACAGAAAGCCTCGGCGGTGCCCCGAGCGCAGGTAACGCGTACCTACCAGCCATTCGTAGCGTTGACGCAGCGACATGGCTATTCGTACCGCAGCGCTTCGGCAGGTGAAACGGCTGCTGCCCGACGCGCGGGATAAATCGTGGCCATCGCAGTGACCAGCAGCGCGCTGCCCGCCACCAGCAGCACATCGAGCCGGTGTATCTCGGAAGGCACCTGGGTGTTGTAGAACACATCGGCGTCGAACAGGCGCAGACCGAAGGTGCTTTCCAGCCAGCGAGTGATGGGCCCGACATTGCGCGCAATGGCAATGCCCAGCGCCAGGCCCGCCGCCACCCCCAACCAGCCGATGATCAATCCCTGCGTGATGAACACCCTCGCCACGGCGCCGGGACCGGCACCCAGCGTACGCAGGATGGCGATGTCAGTGCGCTTGTCGGTGACCACCATCACCAGCATGGCGACGATGTTGAATGTAGCGACACCGACCACCAGCAGCAGGATCAGCGCCATCATGGTCTTCTCGATCTTGATGGCGCGGAAATAGCTGGCGTGCTCCTCGGTCCAGTCACCCACCGAGACACCGGCCAGGTCGCCCGTCAGTGTCTCGCGAATCTGTTGCGCCACTCCGGGCGCACTCATCGCATTCGCCACCTGCACCGAGAGGCCCTTCGAACCGCTGTGCGCCGCACCCAACGCCTCAAGCGTTTCGGGACTGGCAAAAGCCAGCGCACCGTCGTGATCCTGGATGCCCGCCTCGAATACCGCGCTGACGGTGAATTCGCGCAATCGGGGTTCGGGAACACCGGCATCGGTCACGGTGAGGATCAGCAGCGTAATACTGTCGCCGGCTGCCACACCCAGCTGCTCGGCCAGCAGTCGCCCCAGTATCAGTGATTGATCGTCGAGGTTTACTGCATCGCCCTCCACCAGCAGCGGTTTCAGCTCACTGCGGATGGCCGGACCTGCCGCACGCAGCTGCAGCGGCTGCATCTCCGGCTGGTGCACCGCCAGTACCTGCAGTTCTGCATAGGGCTCTGCGCTCTTCACTCCAGCCACACCACCGATGCGCGTGGCCAGCGCATCCCAGTCCACATGACGGTCTTCCGCCGCGGTGAGACGCACGGGCGCGGACAATGCCAGCAGTCGCGTGCGCAACTCCCCTTCGAAGCCATTCATCACCGAGAGGATGACGATCAGTGCGGCCACGCCCACAGCGACGCCACCCAGGGCTACCCAGGTGATGAAGGAGACGAAAAACCGGTGCGCGCGGGCCCCGGCATAACGCAGGCCGACGAACAGGGACAGAGGCTGGAACATGCGCGACGCATTCTTGCACGAGCAGGGAAAATAGAGACGCAATTCACGTTTTACACGGCCCCTCCGGCCTGCCCCATTCGTCTGCGACCGTCGGCGCTGCTATAGTCGGCCTCATGAAACGCACGCTGGCATTGATGCTGGCCCTCGGCGCCATGCCCCTGATGGCCGAGACCCTCGTAATCGACGACCAGGTACAGCTGGCGCCGGTGACGCGCGAATTGCCCAAGCGTGGCGCCGCGATGAGCGCCGTGGAAAAGCAGTTCGGCGCACCCAAGACCCGTCACGAAGCAGTTGGCAAACCTCCGATCACGCGCTGGGACTACGAAGGCTTCAGCGTCTACTTCGAATACCAGCACGTCGTGCACGCCGTCGCCGCCGGCGGCTGAATCCCTCCTTGAGCTCATGCGCCTGTGCAGCCGCACGGGTGACCGTTATGCTGTCCGGCTCCCATGACCGCGCTCGCCGTACCGCCGCTGCCTGACGTCTCGCATCCCGTGCAGCGTTGGCCCTCCGCCAACACCAGTGCGCGCGCACTGGCGCTGGCCGCAGCCGCTGCGCAGGATTCCCGCCCCTGGGTGGTGATCGTTCCCGATGCCCGCTCGCTGGAGCAGCTGCAGCGCGCACTGCAGTTCTTCGCGGATGGGAAACTCCCGGTGCTGCAGCTACCAGACCCGGAAGTGCTGCCCTATGAGCAGTTCTCACCACTGCCCGACCTGATCTCCGAACGGCTGGCCACACTGGCGCGCCTGCCGCAGTTGCAAAGGGGACTGCTGCTGATCAGCGCCGAAACCCTGCTGCAGCGACTGCCGCCCACTGACTACATCGACGCGCGGGCCTTCGATCTGGCTGCCGGGCAGACCTTCTCCATGCGCCGCGTCAGCGAACAGCTGGCACGAGCCGGCTATCAGCTGGTCGGGCAAGTCAGTGCACCCGGTGAGTTCGCGTTGCGCGGGTCCCTCTTCGATGTATTTCCCATGGGGTATGCGCAGCCGCTGCGCATCGATCTGTTCGATGAAGTCATCGACAGCATCCGCCATTTCGATCCGGACACGCAGCGCTCGCTGGACAAGCTGGAGCGGCTGCGACTGCTGCCCGCGCGTGAAGTGCCGCTGGATGAAGAGGCGTGCAAGGAATTCCGCCGGCGTTACCGGACGCGGTTCGAAGGCGACCCCACGCGTTCGGCGATCTACCGCGGCCTCAGGCAGAACAGCGCGCCAGCCGGCATCGAGTTCTACCTGCCGCTGTTCTTCGAGCGCACCGCCACGCTGTTCGACTATCTGCCCGGTGAACCGGTGTTCGTCACCGACGCCACACTGGCGATGCGTCTGACCCAGCTGTGGCAGGAGATCGCCGCACGCCACGAGGACCTGCGGCATGACATCGAACATCCCGTGCTCGAGCCGCGCGAACTATTCCAGTCACCGGACGAGATGCTGCAGCACATCGCCGGACGGCAGCAGGTGATCTGGACGGACCCATCGGATTCGTCCGTGGCGCTGGCACAGCCAGCACCGTCAATGACGCTGGATGCGCGCGATCCATCGCCACTGGCCCCCCTGGCGCGATACGTCCAGGGCTACGCCGGCCGTGTACTGCTGGCTGCGGACTCACCGGGTCGGCGCGAGGTACTGCAGGACCTGCTGCGCGCCGCGGATCTGCCGCATCGTCAGGTCAGCGGCTGGACCGACTTCCTGGCGGCAGAGGCGAAGCTGTGCCTGACTGTGGCGCCCGATGTCGCCGGGCTGTCGCTGCAGCAGCCTGCCGTCACGCTGCTGGCTGACGGCGAATTGTTCGGACGACACGCGCAACAGGAGCGACGCAGGCGGCGCACGCAACTGGATCCCGCTGCGATTCTGCGCGACCTGCAAGACCTGGCCGCCGGGGCACCGGTGGTGCATGCCGAGTACGGCGTGGGCCGTTACGTCGGCCTGCAACCCATGCAGGTGGCCGGAGAGGACGGCGAGTTCCTCATCATCGAATATGCTGGTGGCGACCGCATCTACGTGCCGGTGGCCTCGCTGCAGCTGGTGAGCCGCTATACCGGCGCAGCCGCCGAAGCAGCGCCGCTGCACAAGCTGGGCACCGATCAGTGGGCCAGGGCCAAGCGCCGCGCCAGCGAGCAGGTGCGCGATGTCGCGGCAGAACTGCTCGATCTGTACGCACGCCGGCAGGCACGCAAGGGCAGCGCACTCACCGCAGACGATGCCGACTACCGCGCCTTCGCAGCCGCCTTTCCCTTCGAGGAGACAGCAGATCAGCGCGAGGCCATTGCCAGCGTGCTGCGCGACATGGCCTCGGATCGGCCCATGGACCGTGTGGTCTGCGGCGACGTGGGCTTCGGCAAGACCGAAGTGGCCATGCGCGCCGCTTTCGTCGCGGTACAGGCAGGACACCAGGTGGCGGTACTGGTACCCACGACGCTGCTGGCCGAGCAGCACGCGGCGAATTTCCGCGACCGCTTCGCGGATCTGCCGGTGCGCATCGAATCGCTGTCGCGCTTCCGCTCCGCAGCGGCCTCGAAAGATATTCTTTCGCAGCTGGTGGAGGGAAAGATCGACATCCTGGTCGCCACGCACCGCCTGCTGCACGCCGATGCCCGATTCCGGAACCTGGGCCTGATCATCGTCGATGAGGAACACCGCTTTGGCGTGCGCGACAAGGAGCGCCTCAAGGCGCTGCGTGCCGAAGTGCATGTGCTGACGCTCACCGCCACGCCGATCCCGCGCACGCTGAACATGGCGCTGGGCGGATTGCGTGAGCTGTCGCTGATCACCACGCCGCCGGCGGGACGCGTTGCAATCCGCACCACCGTGACTGAATGGCATGCGCCGGCCATACGCGAAGCCGTGCTGCGCGAACTGCGCCGTGGCGGACAGATCTACTTCGTGCACAACGAGGTCCAGAGCATCGAGAAGATCGCCGAAGATCTCAGACGCATAGTGCCCGAAGCGCAGATCCGCATCGGCCATGGCCAGATGCGCGAGCGCGACCTGGAACAGCTGATGGTGGACTTCTACCACCGGCGCTTCGATGTGCTGCTATGCACGACGATTATCGAAAGCGGCATCGACGTGCCCACGGCCAACACCATCCTCATCAACCAGGCAGATCGGTTGGGTCTCGCGCAGCTGCACCAGCTGCGCGGCCGCGTGGGCCGTTCGCATCATCGCGCCTTCGCCTATCTGCTGGTTGCCTCGCGCAAGGCACTGACTCAGGATGCGCAGCGACGACTGGAAGCCATCGAGTCGCTGGAAGAACTGGGCGCCGGCTTCGTGCTGGCGACGCACGATCTGGAAATCCGCGGCGCAGGCGAGTTTCTCGGCGAGGCGCAGAGCGGCGAACTCACCGAGGTAGGCCTGTCGCTGTACCTGGACATGCTGGAAGGCGCGGTGCGTGCGCTCAAAGCCGGCGGCGACGCCAGCCAGCCGCCGCCGCTGGCGGCGCATGCCGAGGTGAACCTGCACCTGCCCTGCCTGCTGCCGGCGGACTACGTGGGCGATGTACAGATGCGCCTGGGCCTCTACAAGCGCATCGCCACCGCGCAGGACGCTCAGGCACTCGATGATCTGCAATCCGAGCTGGGCGATCGCTTCGGCGCGCTGCCGCCCGCCGCGGCGCAGCTGTTCCAGAATGCGCGACTGACGCTGCGTTGCCGCGAGCTGGGGATACGCCGATTGGATGTCAGCACGCAATCCAGCTACCTGGTCTTCGAGGAGAACAATCGGATCGAGCCTGCCGCGGTCATCAAGCTCATACAGCGCGAACCGCGTGTCTACCGGCTGGAAGGCTCGCTCAAGATGCGCGTGGCCAGGGGCGCGCCTCCCGAAGGCCGCTTCGCCTGGGGCCAGCAGCTGCTGGCTTCACTGGGCGGACAGTGAAGTAGAATCCACCTCATGAATACATTGCTGCGACCCCTGCGCCTGTACGGCCTGGCATTCACGCTGCTGGCCATGAGCCTGCCTGCGATTCCACAGGCTGCCGCACAGCAAACTGCCGGCCGCTACACCGTCGAGATCGTGGTCTTTCGTGCCGATGGCGACAGCAGCGGCGAAGATGGCGCCGCGGCCACTCCGCTCAAAAGTACTGTCGGCGACATCATGACCACCGCCGTGACCACGCGACGGCTGGCGGCCGCCGCATCGAAGCTGCGCAGTGCTGGCGGCTATCGCATCCTGGCGCACACTGCATGGTCGCAGATGCCGGCCGCCTGGAACTCGCGCCGCGGCGTGCCAATCGAGCAGCTGGGCGTCAACGCACCCAGCATCACGGGAAATGTGGTGCTGGAGCGTGGTCAGTTCGTGCACCTGGGACTGGATCTGAAGATCGAGGACGGGGGACGCAGCTTCGTGCTGGCGGAACTTCGCCAGGTAAAGCTGGATGAGGCGCTGTATTTCGATCATCCGCAATTGGGTGTGATCGCCCTGGTCACCCGCAGCGCCGCAACGCCGTAGCGGTAGCAGAGCCGTCTAATCCGGCGCCTGATTCAGGCCGCCACGCATATCCCGCTTGGCCTCGTGCAGCGCATGGCTGGCGCGATCGAGCAGGCGCGTGGCGGATTCCTCTTCGCGCTGCGGCAACACCGTG
>DATNCK010000116.1:0-8010 GCA_035571575.1 Steroidobacteraceae bacterium
TGATGTTGCGTCCTTTATTCCTCCCGAGGCGCGCGACCTGTCCGAAGTCGCGCAGCATCTGCGCGCGACAAACCGGATCAGTGCGCTGGACGAAGGCCAATTTCCCGCCTACATCGACAAACTGCGCCGGACCGTACCGTACTGGATTTTCCGCGTGGTCGACAGCAAGGTCCGGCGCCAGGTGGAACGGCGGCTGTTCCTCGACAATTACAAGGGTTCCACCGACCTGCTGACGGCCTACGTCTATCCCCCTCTGGTGTGGGTGTCGGTGCTGGCCAGCACGCGTCTGCGCATTCATCCCAACGCCATCACCATCCTGTCCATCGTGCTGGCCTTCGTCGCGGTGCCGCTGTTCGCCACGGCGCACTGGATTTCCGGCTTTCTGTGCGCCTACGGCATGAGCGTGCTCGACAGCGTCGATGGCAAGCTGGCGCGACTCACGCTCACCGACTCGAAGGCGGGCGATGTGATGGATCACGGCCTCGATCTCGTGCATCCGCCGTTCTGGTACTGGGCCTGGGGACAGGGGCTGCTGCTGGGCGGTGCCGCGGCATCCATCGCCGACTGGGCACTGTGGCTGAATGTCTTTTACGTACTCGACCGGCTGGTGCTGGGAGTAGCGCGCTGGCGCCTGAAGCATGCGCTGCATTCCTCCACGCGCCTCGATGAGCGCGTGCGCGGCATCATCGCCCGCCGCAACATCAACATGAGCATCGTGGCCATTGCCGTGGCGCTGGGCGTCGGTCCTGCCGGACTCATCATCGTCGCACTGTGGCAGGGGCTGACGGTGCTGTGGCACAGCTGGCGCACGGTATGGCTGGGGTGGATTTCCCCGCTGCAGGACCGGCAGCGCCTTACCCGGACTTCATGAAACACCACGCGGCCAGCCACTACGATATCGGCACCGGCCAGGTGGGCGGCGAAGAGGAGCGAGCGAAGTGAGTGAGGTGTCCATCGTGCAGGTCGGCAGCGCAGCTGAGCTCAAGCGCTTCATCCGGCTGCCGTCCCGGCTGTTTGCGGCCGATCCGCATTTCGTGCCGCCACTGGAAATGGAGCGGCAGGATGCTCTTTCGCCCAGCAAAAACCCCTATTTCGAGCACGCCGAGGTGCAACTGTTCCTGGCCGTACGCGACGGCCGTGATGTCGGCCGTATCAGCGCGCAGATTGATCGCCTGGTGAAGGATCCGGCCATCGGCCATTTCGGACTCATCGTGGGCGAGGATGATCCGCAGGTGTTTGCCGCGTTGTTCCGCGCCGCCGAAAACTGGCTGCGGCAGCGCGGCCGTACCCGCATCCAGGGCCCTTTCAATCTCACCATCAACGAAGAGACGGGCCTGCTCATCAAGGGCTTCGACACTCCGCCGATGATCTTCATGTCGCACGATCCGCCCTATGCCGGCACGCGCGTGGAAGAGCAGGGCTATGCCAAGGCCAAGGATCTGATCGCGTACCTGTACGACGCGCTCCATGATCTTCCGCCTGCCGCGCGCCGCATGATCGCGCGCCACAAGCCCAAGGACCTGCGTGTCCGCCACATCGACATGAAGAACTACGAAGCCGAATTCGATTCGGTGATCGACATGTTCAATGATGCCTGGAGCGAGAACTGGGGCTTCGTGCCATTCACGGCGGCCGAGCTCAAGCACATGGCCAAGGGCTTGAAGCCGCTGATCAATCCAGCGCTCACGGCCATTGTCGAGCTGCGCGGCCAGCCGATCGGCTTCGGCATCACGTTGCCGAATCTGAACGAGGCCATTCGCGACTTCAATGGCGCGCTGTTTCCATTCAACTTCATCAAGCTGCTGTGGCGGATCAAGCGCGGCACGGTTACCGGTCGGGTGCCGCTGATGGGCATCCGGCGCAGCTTCGCCGGCGGCCTGCTCGGCGGCATGTTGCCCTTCCTGATCATCGACAGCATGCGCCAGGCCGCGTTGCAGGGCCGCCTGCGCAAGGTCGAGCTGTCCTGGATCCTCGAAGACAACCTGCCCATGCGCAAGATCATCGAAGCGCTGGGTTCGGATCCCTACAAGACCTATCGCGTGTACGAGAAGACTCTGCCGTGAGTGAAGGGCCCGGCCTGACTGCACTGGTCCTGGCCGGCACGCGCCCGGGTGGTGATCCACTGGCGCAGCAGAATGGCGTTACGCACAAGGCACTGCTGCAGATCGAAGGATCCACCATGCTGGCGCGCGTGGTGGCGGCGCTGCGCGAGGTGCCACAGGTTGCGCGCATAGTGGTGATCACCGAACGCGCCGATCTGTTGCAGACCCTGCCGGCAGGGCAGAAGCCTGTGTCGATGCTGCAGGCCGGACGCGGGCCCAGCGCCAGCGTGTCGCTGGCGCTGCAGTCGCTCGGCGCGCCACTGCTGGTGACCACGGCGGACCACGCGCTGCTGCAGCCGGAATGGGTGCAGGAATTTCTCGCTGCGGATCCAGGTGACGCGGATGCGCTGATTGGTCTGGCCCGCCGGGAAGCGGTGATGAGCGCAGCCCCAGGCACCTTGCGCACCTGGCTGCGTTTCTCCGATGGGGATTATTCGGGCTGCAACTTGTTCCTGCTGCGCACGGCTGCCACGCAGGGCATTCTTGCGCTTTGGCAGGAGCTTGAAGCGGCCCGCAAGCGGCCACTCACATTGCTGCGACGCCTGGGCCTGAGTTACGTGCTGCGCTACCGGATGGGCCGGCTCACGCTGGATGCGGCGCTGGCGCGACTGGGCCAGCTATGCGGGGCGCGTATCCGTCCGGTCATCCTGAGCGATGGGCGTGCTGCCATCGATGTGGACAAGCCCGAGGATCTGGTGCTGGTGCGGCAACTGGCCGCTGCGCGTCGCGCTTAAGACGTCTTTAGACGACTGGTCCAGCTCCCCGCCAGCTGGCGGCAGTCTTCGAGATCAGCCGGAAAATCCAGCTCTGCCCAGCCCAGGCCTTCGATGGAAGCACAGCGCACATCCACTCCGGCATTGGCGAGGCGATGAATCGCAGACAGGTACCAGAGGCTCACGCCCTCGCGCGTGCGCATGGTGCGCTCCAGTTCGGCAATGAAGCTCGCCGCACCCGCGGGGTTGAAGCGCAGGAATCCGATCGACTCCCCGTTCACATCCGTGGCTGGCAGCTTCTTGCCGATGGCGCGCAGCCGATCCCCTTCCACGCTGACCTTCATGTCGTCGTCGTCGTAGCCGGGCTTGCGATCGATGGTGACGGTGATGGGGGCGTCCGGCGCGGCCAACAATCGCTTGGCGATGGAAGGCTCAAACAGGGTATCGCCATTGAGGATCAGCGAGGGGCCGTCCAGTTCGCCGCGCATCAGCCAGCAGCTGGCCAGATTGTCGGCGACCTTATAGAAAGGGTTGAACAGCGTGCGAACCGAGAGCCCCGGCGGCACGATGCGCTCCAGCGCTTTCTCCACTTGATCGCTGCGAAAGCCAGTGACGATGACGGCCTCGGATACGCCGGCGGCCGCCAGACCCTGCAACTGCCACTCGAGCATGCAACGGCCGGAGAGGTCGATCAGGCACTTGGGCATTTCTTCAGTCAGCGGCAACAGTCTGCTGCCCTGTCCGGCAGCCAGTATGACCGCCCTGTATGTCGCCCTGCCGCTCACATCCACCTGCCTTGAGAAAACGCGCAGTTTACACAGCGACCCGGGTGCCGTCCGGCTTATGACACATGCCCGGAACCCCCGAACGACGGGGTCGCGGCAGGCGCTGGCGGGGGCCAGCCAGGGCTTCCGCGTGACCGTTCCTTGTGTGGCTTAAGTGGCAAGAGGGTGGCGCATCACATTCATATTGCAAAGAAATTGCGCTGGCGCGCGCGCCACACTAAATTTAACCTTTGTGGGTTTGGAGCCATTGGGCGCGAATTGGACGGTAACTTGGTTTTACAGAATGTGCCGACAGCGACGGCCAGCGGGATGGACCTCCGTCTTGCGGTGTTCCCGACGCTGACCGAGGCACTCGACTACGCCGCCCAGGGCCAGACCGGCTTCAACTACTACAACGGCCGCGGCGACCTCACCACTGTGCTGCCCTACAGCGAGCTGCGCGAGCGCGCCCGCGCGCTGGGGCGTCGCCTGCAGGGGCTGGGCAGGGGAGCCCGCGTGGCGCTGGTGGCTCACACCCACCCCGATTTCATGGTCATGTTCTACGCCTGCCAGTACGCGGCGCTGGTGCCTGTGCCGCTGCCGGCGGCCATCCATCTGGGCGGCCACGAGGCCTATGTGCGGCATCTGCGCCAGATGGTGTCCGACTGCAAAGCGGCAGCGGCCTTTGCCACCAGTGACTTCATCGACCTGCTGCGCGAAGCCGCGACAGGCCTGCCTGTGCAAATCACCGGAACCCTGGCGGATTTCGATCAGCTTCCCGACCACGCGCAATTGCCCGAGCCGCCGCGCGCCGATGAGCTGGCCTATCTGCAGTACACCTCCGGCAGTACGCGCTTTCCGCGCGGCACGATGATCACGCAGGCCTCGGTGATGCATAACCTCGAGGCCATCTTCAATCATGGCTTCCGGCTCACACAGGAAGATCGTTTCTTCTCGTGGCTGCCGTACTACCACGACATGGGACTGGTGGGCATCGTGCTGGGCTGCATGGCTACGCAGCGCTCGGTGGACTTCCTTGGTTCGCGCGAATTCGCGATGCGGCCACGCCTGTGGCTGAAACTGATGTCGCAGAACCGCGCGACCATCTCCTTCAGTCCGCCTTTCGGCTACGCGCTGGCTGCACGCCGCATCACGCCGAAGGACACCGAATCACTCGACCTCTCCGCCTGGCGCGTCGCCGGCGTAGGGGCGGAAATGATCCACCCCGAATGGCTCGAGGCTTTCGCCACTGCGCTGAAGCCGGCCGGCTTCAAGCCCAGTGCCTTCCTCCCCAGCTACGGCATGGCGGAGTGCGCGCTGGCGGTCAGCTTCGCCACCGTCGGCGCGGGCATGCAGATCGATTCGGTCGACGGCGACCTGCTGTCTGATACCGCCGAAGCGAAGCCCTACGTCGAAGGCGCACCGACGCGCCGAAAAGATTTTGTCAGTTGCGGGCCGCCACTGCCTGGATTCGAAGTCGAGGTGCGCGCCGAAGATGGCCAGCTGCTGCCGGAGCGGCGCGTGGGTCGCATCCATCTGCGCAGTCCCAGTGTGATGAACGGTTACTACAACGCGCCCGAACCCACAGCCGAAGTGCTGTCCGCCGATCGCTGGCTGAACACCGGCGATCTCGGTTATTTCGCCAACGGCGTGCTCTATCTCACCGGCCGCGCCAAGGATCTGCTGATCATCAACGGTCGCAATATCTGGCCGCAGGATCTGGAAAGCCTGGCCGAGCTGCAGCCCGAGGTACGTCCCACCGATGCATCGGCGTTCTCAGTGTCCGGCAGCGATGGCACGGAGGTGGCGGTGCTGGTGGTGCAGGTGCGTGAGAACGATCCGCGCGAACAGGCCGAACTGGCCGATCGCCTGCACGAGGCCATCTCACAGGAATTCGGCATCCGCTGCCTGATCGAACTGGTGCCCCCGCATACGCTGCCGCGCACTTCTTCCGGCAAACTTTCGCGTCGCGGTACGCGCAAGGATTTTCTCGACCGCCACGACGAAGAGCGCATTCGCGAAGCCGCGTACCTGCGCTTCCTGGTCAGCGATGGCGGTCGCAGGCCGGTGGCGGCCTGATATGCCAGAAGCTACGGACAAGGTGGAGCGCGTGGTGCGCGAGGCACTGAAGATCGCATGCCCCGACATCGGCATCGTCGATGGCAACACTCACCTGGCCAGCGAGCTGGGTCTGGATTCCGCACAGGTGATGGACATGATCATGGAAATCGAGGACCGCCTCGACATTTCGATTCCGGTCGCGGCGATTGCCGAGGCCCATACGCTCAATGATCTCTGCAACAGCGTGCGGCGCGTGGCGGGTGAGGCATGAGCCTGCTCGACAAATTCGCGCCGCTGGCCGAGTTGCGTGGTGCGCTGGCTGCCAGTGGCAGCGTGCCTTCGGTGGCCACGCCCATGGACGAGATCCATTCCGCCACGGAAGGCACCATCGACGGTCGTCGTGTGCTGTTCGCAGGCACCAACAACTACCTGGGCCTCACCTTCGACCCCGAGTGCCAGCGTGCGGCGATCGAGGCGGTCGAGAAGCTGGGCACCGGCACCACCGGTTCGCGCATGGCCAGCGGCAACTACGCCGGCCACAGGGCGCTGGAGCGCGAGTTCGCGGCGGCCTTCAACTGGCCCGCGGCCATTGTGTTCTCCACCGGCTACCAGGCCAATCTCGGCGCCATCTCGGCTCTGGCCGGGCAGGATGAATACCTGCTCATCGATGCCGACAGTCACGCCAGCATCCATGACGCCTGCCGCCTGAGCCTGGCCACCACTATCCGCTTCCGGCACAACGACCCGGAGAATCTGGCGCGACGCCTGGAGCGGCTGGGCGAAAACGCACGGCGCACGCTGGTGGTGGTGGAAAGCCTGTACAGCGTGCTCGGAGACCGCGCGCCGCTGAAAGAATTCGTCGAAGTCACGCAGCGCCATGGCGCCATGATCATCGTCGACGAGGCGCATTCCTTCGGCATGTATGGTCCGAAGGGACTGGGCATCTGTGCCGAGATGGGATTGCTGGATCGCGTGGACTTCGTGGTCGGCACATTCTCGAAGAGCCTCGGCGGAGTGGGCGGCTTCTGCGTGAGCCGGCATCGCGAATTCGACCTGTTGCGTCTGGGCAGCCGGCCCTACATCTTCACAGCTTCGCCGCCGCCACCCGTCATCGCCGCGGCGCGTGCCGCGTTGCAGAGACTGCTGAAGGGTGATGATCTGCGCACGCAGCTGTGGCGCAACATCGAACGCTTCAACTCCGCCGTGACCCGCCTGGGTTATCGCACTGGCACGCAGGATCCCGGGCCCGTGACGGCGCTGGTGTTCAGCGAGCGCAGTGAAGCCATCGCTCACTGGCAGGGACTGCTCGATGCGGGCATCTATACAAATCTGATGGTGCCGCCGGCCACACCGGCCGGGCTCTACATCGTGCGCATCAGCCTCTCGGCAGCGCATACGGATGCGCAGATCACGCGCATGATCGAGGCCTTCGAGGGCCTGTCGAGCCGGCTGCGTCCAGCGGCCTGAAGGGGCGCGTCCGCCGTCATTTTCTCAGCGACTTCGCGCCAGGTAGGCGCGCCAGCCGCCCAGCGAGGTGATGTCCTCGGCGCCGTTCGTGGCAACGCTCTCGCACAGAAAGCCAGGCACCTCGGTGCCTGCTGCAGTTCTTACGCGGCCGATTCCCAGTGGCGCCGGAATGCCCAGTGCGAAAGACGCATAATGCTCCTGCGGCATCCGCCAGATTTCGATCTCGATGGCGCCGCCGCGGCTCTCGTCGCGAACCATGCCCGGTCGTGCCGGTGGGCCGCCCGGCAGGGCAAACAGTCGATAGCAGGGCGCCGTGCGCGTGGCGGCGACACGCCAGGCACCGCGCGATACCAGCTGGCCATTCAATGGCAGTCCATCCATGTGAGCGCCGCAGACAGCGATGTCGATGGTCATGCCATCTGCAATCGTCTGCGTGTCTTCATCGTCGCGACCGTACTGCGTTGCACCCAGTCGGCGTGGTCCGCAGGCATGCAGCCGATCCGCAAATGCCAGCAGGTCCGCGTCATGCCAGGCGGGTGCGATCAGCGACACGCCAAATGGCAGCCCATGCGACGTGAAGCCCGCCGGCACCGCGACGGCTGACAGATCCATCAGATTCACGAAGTTGGTATAGCGCCCGAGATGACTGTTCAGGCGCAGCGGTTCGGCCTGTTCCTCGTCGATGCGGTAATGCGTGCCCGCCGTTGGCAGCAGCAGCACATCCGCTCCGGACCACAAGTCGCGACTGGCTGCGATGAGCTCCTTGAGCCGGTATTGCGCGGCAAAGGCATCGCGCGCGCTGGCGCTGCGACCGCCTTCGATGATCTGCCGCGTGACGGCCAGCAGGCTTTGCGGACGCTGCTCGAGCAGTGCCGCGGTGGCCAGATAGCGCTCTGCCACCCA
>DATNCK010000117.1:0-7795 GCA_035571575.1 Steroidobacteraceae bacterium
CCTGTTCTCGCAGGATCACCACTACGCCGCAGGGCTCGGCCGCGATGCGCTGCAGGGCGTCACGCAAGGTCCAGGCGCGCGCGGCGGCGCGCACCCCGAGCACATCCCGCAGAGTGTCCGCAAGATGCACGCGTACCAGGGGTAGAGCTGGCCCCTGCAGCGAACCTCGAACCAGCGCCAGATGCAGGTCGCGGTGCACATGGTCTTCGTAGCAATAAAGCTGGAACTCGCCGAACTCGGTCTGCACTGCACGCTCGGCAATGCGCTCGACGCTGCGCTCGGTGCGCAGGCGATAGCGGATGAGATCGCGGATGGTGCCGATCTTCAGTCCGTGCAGCTTGGCGAAGGTCTCCAGTTCCGGACGCCGCGCCATCGTCCCATCGTCGTTCATGATCTCGACGATGACGGCAGCCGGCTCGAAACCGGCGAGCCGAGCCAGATCGCAACCGGCTTCGGTGTGGCCAGCGCGCGTCAGCACGCCACCGGGCTGGGACATGACGGGGAAGATGTGGCCGGGTTGGCGCAGATGATCCGGCCGCGCATCGCCTGCGACCGCAGTGCGTACGGTATGCGCACGATCGTAGGCGGAGATGCCGGTGGTGATGCCTTCGGCAGCCTCGATGGAAACGGTGAAGTTGGTGCGCTTCTCGCGATCGGTATCGCTGACCATCAGGGGCAGCCGCAATTGCGTGCAGCGCTCGCGCGTCAGCGTCAGGCAGATCAGGCCGCGCCCGAAACGTGCCATGAAGTTGATGTCTTCCGGCCGCACGCACTGCGCAGCCATCAGCAGGTCACCTTCATTCTCGCGGTCTTCGTCATCGACGATGACCACCATCTTGCCGGCGGCAAGATCGACAAGAATGTCTTCAATGCGGTCGAAGACCGGCGGTGCCGACTCGACCAGACGGGGCCCGGCGCTCATGGCCGCAAGTGTAGCAGTCCGCGCTCCACATACCGCGCCAGCTGGTCGACCTCCAGATTCAGGCGCGAGCCCGGCTGCAACTGCCGGAAGCAGGTAACGGCCACGGTATGCGGGATCAGATTGACGGAAAACCGCCTGCCTTCGACGGTATTGACCGTCAGGCTGACGCCGTCCAGCGCCACGGAACCCTTCGGCGCGATGTAGCGCTCCAAACCGGCGGGCACTTCCACGTCTACCCGCAGGGAACGGGCATCCGGGTGCAATGCGGTGACGCGGGCCAGGCCGTCGACGTGCCCGGACATCAGATGCCCACCCAGCGGATCGCCGGCGCGCAATGCCGCCTCGAGATTGACCTCGGCCCCCTCGACCAGATCACCCAGGGTGGTGAGACCCAGGGTTTCCCGCGACACATCGGCAGCGAAGCAGCGACCATCGAAGGCCACCACCGTCAGGCACACGCCGCTGACGGCGATGCTCTCGCCCAGCGCCATGCGGGAGACTTCAATGCGCTCAAGCAGCGACTGGGCATCGATGGTCAGGCGCACATCGCCACCGACAGCCTCACTGCCAGCCACCCTGCCCGTCGCCTGGATAATGCCCGTGAACATCAGGAAGCCTCTGCCGGAACCGGAACTGCCGTGACGCGCAGATCATCGCCGACTGCCACGCATTCGGTGAAGTGCAGACGGGGCCGTGCGGCAAGTTCCGGCAACGGCGGCAACGACAGCAATGGGCGCGCATCGGAGCCCAGCAAGGTGGGCGCGAAATAGATCACCAGCTCATCGAACAAACCCTCGCGTACGAAGGCACCGGCCAGGACAGCGCCCGCCTCCACCCACAATTCATTGGCGCCGCGGGACCCGAGCAGGTCGAGCACAGCCCCAAGATCGGGACGCCCCTGCGTCGCCGGGAAGATCAGCACTTCGACACCCTTTCTCTCCAGCGCTTCGCGCCGCGCGGCATCGTCGCCTGTACCCGCGATCAACACATTTCCCTGGCGATTGATGAGGCGCGACTCGGGTGGAATGCGCAGCGAGGAATCCAGCACCACGCGCAGCGGCTGCCGATTGCTTTCTTCGATGCGCACATTCATGGCGGGATCGTCTGCCAGCACTGTACCGATGCCAGTCAGCACCACCGAACTGCGGGCACGGTAGTACTGCACATCCGCACGCGCGGTCTTCGACGTGATCCAGCGACTTTCGCCCGATGCCAACGCCGTCCGGCCGTCGAGACTGGCAGCGAGCTTCACGCGCACGAACGGCCGGCCGGTGCGTCGCCGCTTCAAATAACCTGCATGCAGAGCTTCGGCTTCGGCGGCCATCAATCCGCCCTCCACCGTGACGCCGGCAGCGCGCAACTCTGCCGCACCTCGCCCGGCCACCTGCGGATTGGGATCATCGATGGCATAGACCACGCGCTTGATCCCGGCCGCGATCAGCGCCCGGCTGCAGGGTGGTGTGCGACCAAAGTGGCTGCAGGGTTCCAGCGTCACATAGGCTGTTGCTCCTCGTGCTGCTTCGCCGGCGACAGCAAGAGCCGCGGCTTCCGCATGGGGGCCGCCGGCCTTTGCATGCCAGCCCTCGCCCACGATCGCTCCATCACGCCGCAGCACGCAGCCCACATAGGGATTCGGATCCGCGGTGTAGAGGCCGCGCCGGCCCAGTTCGAGCGCGCGCGCCATGGACTGCCGGTCAATGTCGTTCCACGCCAGGCTGGAAGTCACTTCTTGCCTTTGGGCGTATCGCTGGCCGCACCGGGCAGCAGCGACAGCTGATCGCGATTGGGCGTGCGCCGCCGCTTGTTGCGCATGTGATCGATCTCGTGCCGGAAGGCTTCCACATCCTGGAAACTGCGATAGACCGAGGCAAAGCGCACATAGGCCACTTCGTCCAGCTGATGCAGCTCTTCCATCACCAGCTCGCCGATGGCGCGCGATTCCACTTCACGCTCGCCCAGGCTGCGCAGCCGATGGCAAATGCGGGATACGGCCTCATCGATGGCCTCGGGACCTACTGGTCGTTTCTCCAGCGAACGCACCATGCCGCTGCGCAGCTTGGCCTCGTCGAAGGGCACGCGGCTGCGGTCGGTCTTGACCACCAGCGGCATCACCAGCTCGGCGCTTTCGAAGGTGGTGAACCGCTCACCGCAGGACAGGCACTCGCGACGGCGCCGGATCTGCGCGCCACCGCTGGCCAACCGCGAATCGGTTACCTTCGTTTCCTCGTGTCGGCAGAAGGGGCAGTGCATGGGGCCTTGCGCATGCCGCGCGCCGCGTTATTTGCCGTAGACCGGAAACTTCTTGCACAGCGTGGCGACTTCGCCACGCACCCGCGCCACGACTTCGGCCGCACCTTCCGCATCGACGATGTCGGCGATCCACCCGGCCACCTGGATCATCTCCGCTTCCTTGAAGCCACGGGTGGTTGAAGCCGGCGAGCCGATGCGCAGGCCACTGGTGATGGTGGGCGGTCGCGGATCGTTGGGCACGGCATTCTTGTTCACGGTGATGTGGGCCTGACCCAGCGCGGCATCCGCATCCTTGCCCGTCATGCGCTTGTCGGAGAGATCGAGCAGAAACAGGTGATTGTCCGTGCCACCGGACACCACTTTGTAGCCGCGGCGCTGGAATGCCGCTGCCATGGCGCGGGCATTGGCCAGCACCTGCTGCTGGTAAGCCTTGAAATCCGGCTGCAGCGCTTCCTGGAAGGCCACGGCCTTGGCGGCGATGACATGCATCAGCGGGCCGCCCTGCGTACCCGGGAACACCATGGAATTGAGCTTCTTGGTGATCTCGTCGTTGGCGCGCGCCAGGATGATGCCCCCGCGCGGACCGCGCAGCGTCTTGTGCGTGGTGCTGGTGACCACATCGGCAAAGGGTACGGGATTCGGATACAGGCCCGTCGCCACGAGACCCGCGACATGCGCCATGTCCACCACCAGATAGGCGCCCACGGCGTCGGCGATGCGGCGGAAGCGGGGAAAATCCAGTGCGCGGGAATAGGCCGAGAAGCCGGCGATGACCATGCGCGGCTTTTCGGCCAGCGCGATCTTCTCCATCTGGTCGTAGTCGATGGTGCCGTCGCTGGCCTTGAGGCCGTACTGGACGGCGCGGAACAGGCGGCCGGAGAAATTCACCTTCGAGCCATGCGTGAGGTGACCGCCATGATCCAGGCTCATGCCCAGGATGGTGTCACCCGGATTGAGCAGTGCCAGGAATGCTGCCGCATTCGCCTGGCTGCCGGAGTGCGGCTGCACATTGGCGTAGTCGGCGCCAAACAACTGCTTCACGCGATCGATGGCCAGCTGCTCCACCACATCGACATATTCGCAGCCGCCGTAGTAACGCTTGCCCGGATAGCCTTCAGCGTATTTGTTGGTAAGCACCGAACCCTGGGCTTCCAGCACGCGCGGACTCGCATAGTTTTCGGATGCAATCAGCTCGATGTGGTCTTCCTGGCGCTGCCGCTCGCCAGCGATGGCACGGCCGAGTTCAGGATCGAAGCGGTCGATGGTCATCGAGTCGGAATACATGGCTGCCTGTCGGGCCGGAGGGGGCGCTCATGTTACCTGAAACACGGGTTTTCAGGACTGCAGCAGCGCTTCCACCACGGTATTCCACGCCGCGGCCAGATTGCTTCGGTCGTAGCCGCCGCCGCCCAGCGCCAGCACGCGCCCATGACCCAATCGGTCGGCCAGTGCCGCCAGCGAGCGCGCTGCAAGCGAGTAACTGGCCGCGGTGAGCTGCAGGTGCGCCAGCGGATCGCCGCCTACCGCATCGGCCCCACACTGCAGGATGATGAACGCAGGTCGATGACGTTCCAGATGCGCGAGCACTTCCGGCCACCGCCCGCTGAATACCGCATCGTCGCTGCCGGGTGGCAACGGAATATTGAGCTTGAAGCCCTGCCCCGCTTCGCGACCACACTCGTCGTCGCGGCCAGTACCGGGATACAGATACCGGCCATCCTCGTGCAGGTCGGCAAAGATCACGTCCGCATCGGCTTCGAAGGCATAGAACACACCATCGCCATGGTGCACATCGATGTCGACATAGGCCACGGGACCAATGCCCTGCCGGCGCAGCAGCTCGATCAACACACCGCAGTCGTTGAACACGCAGAAACCCGCCGAGGCGTCGCGCGCGGCATGATGCAGCCCGGCAATGGGAACGAAGGCGCGCTCGACGCTGCCTTCGAGCAGCGCCTGCGCCGCATCGAGCGTGGCTCCGGTGACGCGCGCCGCCGCCTCGAAGCAGCCGCGGAAGGCCGGCGTGTCGCCGCCATCCAGCGCGCCCTGGCCTGTGGCGGAACGCGCACGGACGAAATCCAGATGTCGCCCGGTATGGAACAGCCGCAGCTCGTCATCGGTGGCAATGCGGGAAGCGCGCTGCAGACAGCGACGATCGAGGCCGCGGGCGTGGAACTCGCGCAGAAAGGCCGCCTGGCGATCTGTGCCGAAGGGATGGCCATCCGGAAAACCGTAGCAACCCAGTGCCTCATCGGCGACCACGAGCACGCGACGATCCGGTCGGCCCTGTGCTTTAGGCTGCTCGCTCAAGATTCGAGACTATCACGACAACATCCGGTTCGCGGATAATCGCCGGCTCACGAGTCCCAAGGCAGCTGGCGCAATGGCCCAATACATCTACACCATGAACCGCGTGTCGAAGGTGGTTCCGCCCAAGCGGATCATCCTGCGCGACATCAGTCTTTCGTTCTTTCCAGGCGCCAAGATCGGCGTACTCGGCCTGAACGGCTCCGGCAAGTCCACGCTGCTGAAGATCATGGCCGGGGTCGACACCAACATCGATGGCGAGGCGCGTGCGCAGACCGGCATCCGGGTGGGTTACCTGCAGCAGGAACCACAGCTGGACGAAAGCCACACCGTGCGCCAGGCGGTGATGTCCGGCCTCGGCGCTGCGTTTTCCAACCTTGCCCGCTTCAATGCGATCAGCGACAAGTTCGCCGAACCCATGTCGGATGACGAAATGAACGCCCTGCTCGAAGAGCAGGCCAAGCTGCAGGACGCCATCGATGCGGCTGGCGGCTGGGAGCTGGAGCGCAAGCTCGACATCGCCGCCGACGCGCTGCGCCTGCCGGAATGGGATGCCGTCATCGGCAAGCTCTCCGGCGGCGAGAAGCGCCGCGTGGCGCTGTGCCAGCTGCTGTTGTCTGCGCCCGACATGCTGCTGCTCGACGAACCCACGAACCACCTCGACGCGGAGTCGGTGGCGTGGCTGGAGCGCTATCTCGAGGAATATCCCAGCACGGTGATCGCCGTGACGCACGATCGCTACTTCCTCGACAACGTGGCCGAGTGGATCCTGGAGCTTGATCGCGGCCACGGCATTCCATGGCAGGGGAATTACTCTTCCTGGCTGGAACAGAAGGATGCGCGCCTCAAACAGGAAGAGCGTCAGCAGGAAGGCCTGAAGAAGATGCTCGAGAAGGAACTGGAGTGGGTGCGTCAGAACCCCAAGGCGCGCCAGGCCAAGAGCAAGGCGCGCATGCAGCGCTTCGAGGAGCTGTCATCGCAGGAATTCCAGAAGCGCAACGAGACCAACGAGATCTACATTCCGCCCGGTGAACGCCTCGGTGATCTGGTCATCGAAGCGAAGAATCTCACCAAGGGATTCGGCGACCGGCTGCTGATCGATAACTTTTCTTTCAGCCTGCCCAAGGGCGGCATCGTCGGCATCATCGGTCCCAATGGCGCGGGCAAGACCACGCTGTTCCGCATGCTCTCGGGTCAGGAGCAGCCGGACAGCGGCGAGATCCGTCGCGGACCGTCGGTCAAGCTCGCCTACGTCGATCAGTCACGCCAGTCGCTCGACGACAAGAAAACAGTCTGGCAGGAAATTTCCGGCGGCCAGGACATCATCAAGGTGGGCAACTACGAGACGCCCTCGCGCGGCTACGTGGGCCGCTTCAATTTCAGCGGTGCCCAGCAGCAGCAGCACATCGGCGAGCTCTCCGGCGGCGAACGCAATCGCGTACACCTGGCCAAGGTGCTGAAGTCAGGCGGCAATGTGCTGCTGCTCGACGAACCCACCAACGACCTGGATATCGAAACACTGCGCGCGCTCGAAGAAGCCCTGCTGTCATTCCCCGGCTGCGCCGTGGTGATCTCGCACGATCGCTGGTTCCTGGACCGCATCGCCACGCACATCCTCGCCTTCGAGGGCGACTCGCAGCTGGTGTTCTTCGAGGGCAACTACCAGGAATATGCCGCCGACTACGAGCGCCGCAATGGCGAAGGCGCCTCGCAGCCACACCGCATCAAGTACAAGAAACTCACTCGCTGAAGGTAAGCCATGGCCGCCTACATCATCTTCATCCGCGACCGCATGCGTGACACCGCGGAATTCGGCAAATACATGGAAGCTGTACCGCCCACTCTCGAGGGGCACCCGGTGCGACCGCTCGCCTTGTACGGCACTGTGGAATCACTCGAAGGACTGCCTGTGGAAGGCGCGGTCATCGCTGAATTCCCCACAATGCAAGCAGCTCGCGCCTGGTACGACAGTCCCGCCTATCAGGAAGCCGTGAAGCATCGCCACAAGGCCGGCGACTACCGCGTCTTCATGATCGAGGGCCTTTGAGCCACGCTCTGGATCCATTGCGCCGGCGCGATTTCGCGCTGCTGTGGACCGCGTCGCTGGTGTCGAACACCGGCAGCTGGATGCATGACACTGCGGCCAGCTGGTTCATGACCACGCTGGACGCCACACCCTACATGGTGGCGCTGGTGCAGGCTGCCACCACGCTGCCCGTTTTCCTGCTGGCACTTCCAGCCGGCACGCTGGCGGATCGCATGGACAGACGGCAGCTGCTGCTCTTCACGCAGGCCATGATGCTGGTGCTGGCCACC
>DATNCK010000118.1:0-7746 GCA_035571575.1 Steroidobacteraceae bacterium
TGCAGCCCTGGTCGCGCAGGTGGTAGGACAGCGCCTCGGCGATTTCTTCGTCCATGAACGACAGCAGGCGGTCCTGCGTGTTCACCAGTGTCACCTTGATGCCCATGTGCAAAAAGATCGACGCGTACTCGCAGCCGATGACGCCGGCGCCGTAGATCGTGAGGCTGAACGGCGATCCGCCGTAGCGCAGCACGCTGTCTGAATCGAGCACGCGTGGATGCGAGAAATCCAGACCCGGCGGATGATAGGGCCGCGAGCCGGTGGCAATCACGAACTTGTCGGCGTGCAGCTGGTAGGCATCGCCTACACGCGGCGCCACCTCCAGCGTGTTGGCATCGATGAAACGCGCGTTGCCTTCGAGCACCGGCACCCGGTTGCGCTCATAGAAACGGCGGCGCATCTGCACCTGTGCGTCGATCACGCCGCTGGCGCTGGACAGCAGCTGCGGCAGCGTCACGTTCAGGCAGGAGGACACCTTGCGCAGCAGCGGGTTCGCACGCATGTCGCTGATGGTCTTCACCGCATGGCGCAGTGCCTTGCTGGGAATGGTGCCCCAGTGCGTGCAGCCGCCGCCGACTTCGACATAGCGTTCGACGACGGCGACCTTGCGATGGTTCTTCGCCAGCATCATGGCGGCGCCCTCGCCCGCAGGACCGGTGCCAATCACGACGACATCATAATTTTCCATGGCGTAATGCTAGCGGCAGGCAGCCTGAAAAGCGCAGCGCATCACGCGAGGATGCGACACAGGTTCAATCGTCGCCGACGACCTGCCCGGGAAACAGCACATCCTGGAAGCCGAACCGCGTCATGTCGCGGATGCGCGAGGGGTAAAGGATGCCATCCAGATGATCCACCTCATGCTGCACGACGCGGGCATGAAAGCCCTCGACGGTGCGATCGATGAGCGAGCCGTGGGGATCGCGGCCCTGGTAGTGCAGATGCCTGTGGCGGGGAACCCAGCCACGCAGGCCGGGCACGGAAAGACACCCCTCCCAGCCCTCCTCCTCTTCAAGACCCAGGGGCTTCAGCACCGGATTGATCAGCACGGTGCGGGGCACGGGCGGCGCTTCGGGATAGCGCTCGGTCTTCTCGAATCCGAAGATCACCACACGCACGGATTCACCGATCTGGGGCGCCGCCAGACCCACGCCACCGGCCGCGTGCATGGTGTCGAACATGTCGCGCAGCAGCTCATCGAGCCACGGCGTCTGGAAATGCGTGATCTCGGCCGCCCGTTGCAGCAGCCGCGGATCGCCCATGCGCAGAATGGTTCTTACGGCCATGACTGCCTCAAGCTCGTGTTGAAGTGCCGGAAAAAGCAAAGGCCCGGTGTCCCGGGCCTTTGCCTCGAAGCTCGATCAGTGAGCAGCTGCTTACCAGCGGCCGCCGCCACCGCCACCGCCGCCGCCACCGCCGCGACCGTAGCCACCACCGCCACCGCCGCCCGGACGTCCGCCGCCGCCACCCGTGCGCGGCTTGTCCTGCGCTTCATTCACGCGCAGTGGACGACCGCCCATCGAGTAGCCATTCAGCGCCTGGATCGCGCGCGCGGCGTCTGCCTGCGGCATTTCCACGAAACCGAATCCACGCGGCCGACCAGTTTCCCGGTCAGTCGGCAGCGCAACGGACTCAACCGTTCCATGCTGCGAGAACAGCGTGCGCACCGCAGCCTCATCCGCCGAGAACGGGAGGTTGCCAACGTAAATCTTCGCCATGAGTACAGATCTCCAAACAGTATTAATGCAGTAACCCGATCGGAGACCCCTTCCACTGGAGCCAAGCGCGCTTGATGGCACGACAGGACAGAAGCCGGATGACCCCAACGATCGCGGATATTCTAACCACGCTCACATCGGGGAAAGAAGCCCCTTATGCGCTTGTCAACCCCTTCGGAGTGAACACGCTGCCGCGGCAGTTTGTTGTGGAAGCAAACATGGAGCGAGACAAGCTCCTGCGTAATTCATTACAGCGGCGGGATGTGAAACAGTCGCTCTGCATTGCCGTGATAGAGCAGGTGTCTGTCGTTTTCTGACACCGCCACCGCGTCCATGAAAGCTACTGCGGGCTGACTGGGTTGGTAGGGATAGTCGATGGCCCACAACACATTGTCGATGCCGAGCTGTTTGATCGAAAACTCCAGCGCCAGAGGCGATTCCTGGCCACTGGTGGTGATGGCGAAATTGCGCCGCAGATACTCACTGGGCTTGAGCTTGAGCTTCGGCGCACCGGCCAGCTGCGCGCGCTCACTCATGAAGTCCAGTCGCCACGACCAGAAGTGCACGGCCTCGCCCATGTGTCCCAGGCAGATCTTCAGTCTGGGATACCGATCGAAAACGCCGCTGAGAATGAGTCGCACCGCATGCGTCGACACTTCAACGCCATATGCCCACAGCGCGGCAAACATGCCGTAGTCGCGCATTGGACCTGAAAGCATGTCCGACGGTCCGCGCGGATGGATATAGATGCAGCGATCCAGCGCTTCGGCGGCCTCGAGCAGCGGCCAGTACTTGGGATCGTCCAGGTATTCGTTGTTGGTGTGTGAATTGACCATGAAGCCATTGAGCTTGAGCTTCTGCACGGCGCGCTCCATTTCGCGCACGGCACGTCGGGGTGAATGGGGAGCAAAACTCGCCAGGCCTGCAAAGCGGCGCGGATGCTGCGCGATCACTTCGGCCAGGCGGTCGTTGGCAAGAGTGGCAAGCTCAGTGGCGGTGTCGGCATCGAAGAGCTGCACACCTGGAGCAGTCAGTGACAGCAGCTGCATGTCGACGCCGCTGGCGTCCATGTCACGCAGACGCTCGCCGGTCAGATCGAGCAGCGGCGCCAGGAAGCGGGACTGGTACCCGCCGGCACTGCCGTAGATGTTCCGCACCAGCATCATGTCGATGTTCTGCGCGCCGGATGGTCCACTGCACAGTTCACGCAGCGCCGCCGCAACTTCCGGAATCGAAAACGCCTCTTCAGTCGCTATGCGACGCATGCCCTGAACAGCCATGTATTCACCATCTGCCCTGTCTGTCGAGCGGGCAAGTTAACACCGCGGCGCGGCACCGCTGCGTACTCCAACGGCAACTTCTGTTGCTACAGAAGGCGATTGTCTATCGCCCTTCAGGCGCCAGGCCGAGTTGATACTGCAGCCAGGCGGAAATATCGAACACCTCGGGCCGGCACAGATTGTGGCCCATGGAATACTGACGCCATTCCACCGGCAGGCCCGCCGCCAGCATCACGTCGCGCGACTGTTCGCCGAAGGCCGGCAGCACCACCACGTCTTCACGACCGTGACACATCAGGATCGAGGTGCCGCGATTGGCCGGGTGTGCTTCTTCAGCCAGCCGGTCGCGCAGCGGCAGATAGCAGGAAAGCGCGACAATTCCGGCCAGTGTCTGCGCGTGGCGCAGACCGGTGTGCAGGGCCATCGCGCCACCCTGCGAGAATCCGCCCAGCACGATACGCTGCGCCGGAATACCGGCAGCACGTTCACCGGCGATATAGGATTCGATGCGCGCGCGACTGGACGCCAGGCCGCTTTCATCATCGCGGCCCTCCGGAGTCAATTCCCGGATGTCATACCAGGCCCGCATGGCGTAGCCGGCATTGACGGTGACGGGCCGCACTTCGGCGTGGGGAAACACGAAACGCACACGCGCCGAATCGGGTAGAGCCAGTTCCTGCACCATGGGTACGAAATCGTAGCCATCGGCACCGAGGCCGTGCATCCAGATCACGGCCGCATCAGCGCTGCCGGCTGCCGGCGCCATGACCACGGCATCATCGGATTCGCGGGTTACGGTCTTCATGCGCAGGGACTCAGGGCTGCACGCCGCTCTTCAGCGCCTGCTCAACCAGGAACAAGTCGGTGAGCAGCGCGCGCACATGCACGGAGGCATTCAGGTTGTCCACCAGCAGCGAGCCAATACGCTCACGACTCAGCACCAGGCCCAGTGCACCGCGCGCCACCTGCACGTCACGCTCCACGGCGTCCATGAAATGGGAAACTCCGGCCGAATCGGGTGACCCGCCAAACACCTTATGCACCAGGCCCTGCATGCCGCCCAAGGCTTCGTGCATGCGCGCGAGCGTATCGCGCAGTTCCGTGCCGGCGTCGTCCTGCCGGCCTTGCGCGGCATATGCCAGAAGGTATTCATAGCCGCGTTCGATGACATCGATACGGTCAGAGAGCACGCTGGCTTCACTCACCGCGTTCCGCCCGCTCCACGTCGTGTTCTGCCGCGAGATCACGGCGTGTGATCAGACCGGAAACCATGGCGCGCAGGTAGGCACGCTTCTCGGGCAGGATGGCGAAGTACACATGCACCAGCACCAGGAATACTGACAGCAGCGCCGCCAGATCATGCAGCAGTGTGACCAAGCCCCAGGCGCGCAGCGACCAGGCATAGGGATCGCGATCGATGAATGGCACGCCGGCTTTGCGCAACAGCAGCAGGCCCGTGACGATGGCGACCAGCACTGCCAGCGTCCAGCCCAGGTGCATCAGCTTCTGCGCCAGCGTGTACTTGCCCGCGCGGCGCGCGGAGAAATCCGCCCCGGACAGCAGCATCGATCCGGCGCTCTGCCAGAACAGCGCCCGCACGATGTGCAGCAGGATGATCAGCGTCAGCAGCAGTCCTGACATCCAGTGCACGCTGTACCAGGCAAATCGCAGGCCCACGACGGGCAGCAGGCTGGTGACGAGCAATACCGTCATCACCACGGCAGTGATCCAGTGGAACAGCCGATCGATGCCCGCATGCCGCTGCAGCTTCTGGTTGTCGTTGGTCATCGTCTTCAGCTCCCGCTCTTCCCAGAGCCGCGACGCAGCGCGCGATAGATCAGATGACCGACGATGACAGCCACTCCGGCCCAGAACGCCACCGGCAGCAGATCCCAGGAAACGCCGTTGAGCACACGCTCGCCATAAGCATCATGTCCGAAGCGCAACAGGTTCATGTCGCAGCACCTCTGACGGCACGCCGCACCAGATTCTCCAGCAGCGGAATCTTGAACTGGTTGTAGTGCAGCGGCTCGGCGCCCGCCGCTGCCAGACCCGCGGCGCGCGCAATGACCTCATCGCTGCGCGCAGCACCGACGAGGCTCCGCTCCACGGCCGTCAGCCGCAGTGGCACACAGGCCGCAGCACCGCAAACCAGCCGCGCGTCACGCACCGTCTCGCCTTCAAGCCTCAGCGCAGCCGCGATGCTCAGCAGCGCAAAGTCCCAGGCGGCGCGATCGGCCACTTTCTCGAAATAGAAGTGGGCGCGCGCCCAGGTGCCGGGTATGCGTACGGCGGTAAGAATGTCCCCCGCTTCGATTACCGTCATGCGCCGGATGTTCGCCGCGGGCCCCACGAAGAAATCCGCGGCCGGCACGACGCGCTCGCCGGAGCGGCGGCGGATCACCATGCTGGCATCCAGCGCAGTGAGTGCATTGGCGGTATCCGAGGGCGTGACAGCCACGCAACGGCTGGCGCCAAAAATCGCATGTTCGCGATTCTGGCCCTCGGGCGTGTCGGCGTAACACATGTTGCCACCGGCACGGTAACAGTCGACGCCACCGCGGTAATACCAGCAGCGCGTGTCCTGGCACAGGTTGCCACCGAGCGTGCCGGCGTTGCGGATCTGCGGACTGGCCACACGCCCGGCCGCGGTAGACAACAGCTTGTAGCGCTCTTTGACCAGCGGATCGTTTTCCACTTCGGTCAAGGTTGTCAGCGCGCCGATCTCGATTCCTCCATCGGTCTCGCGCACACCTTTCAGCGCGGCAATGGCGGAGAGATCCACAACGGCGCGGGTGCGCTTGGTGCGGTTCTTCAGCCAGTCCCAGCTGTCCTGGCCACCTCCCACCAGCCAGCCGTCATCGCCCAGCCTCGCCGCGAGGTCGAGCGCCGTATCCAGCGAGTCCGGCTGGTACAGCTCGAAGTTGGGCATCATGTCGCGCAGCATGCTTGCGTTCCCTCCAATTACTGGCAGTTGACCTGCAGCGCGTCGTGCGCCTGCGGTCTGCCTGCCAGATGATTGAGGATCATGTCCGGCACGATGGGCGTGCGGTTGAACGCATGACCGCCCACGGCCTCTGAAATCGCACACAGCAGCGCCGAACCGGCACAGCCCAGCAGTGGCTCGCCAATGCCCTTGGTGCCCAGCGGACTGGACGGATCGGGAAGATCCACGGCGCTGGTACGGAAACGACGTGCCACATCGCCATAGGTGGGTGGCTTGGCCTGGTACAGACCGACGCTGGCCGGCAGTCCGTTCTGCGGGTCGTAGACGATGCGTTCGAGGCCGGCGACACCAAAGCCCTGTGCGGCACCGCTCTTGATCTGCGTCTCCAGACCGGAAGGGTGAATGACCGTACCGCAATCCGCCACGCCGACGTACTCGACGATGACGTACTTGCCCGTCTCTACATCCAGCTCGATCTCGATGAACGCCGCGGCAAAGGCCGACGGCGCGCCTTTCATGGGCAGGTTGTCCTTGGCCACGCCCACCAGACCGGTGCCGGCGATGGCTGTGGCGGAGACCTGCGTCATCGGGTTGATGTCCTTCGGCAGTTCGTGGCCGTCGTACTTGCCACCCAGCGCGATGGCGCGCTGCGCAGCTTCCCCGTAACTCATGCCGGTGCCAGGGCTGCCTTTACGGAACACACGCTTGCCATCGACATCATAACTGTCAGGCGATCCACCGAAGCGTTTCGCAGCGATCTCTTTCAACTTGTTCAGTGCATCCGTTGCCGCCACGAAATTCGTGCGCGCCATGGTGAAATTGGTATTGCTGCCGAACTGCCCGATGTTCCAGGGCAGATTGCGGCGCGAATCACCGCGTTCGATGACCACATCGTCCCAGTTGAGCTTCAGCACCTCGGCCGCGATGCGCGAAGTGCTGGAATGCGAGAAAGTGCCCAGATTGCCCACGCCGGTGTGAATGTGCACCTTGCCGGTAGGCAGGATACGCAGCAGACCGTCGAAGCCACTGAATCCAGCAGGATGGAAAGCCTGACCCACGGCAATCGCGGTGACCTTGCTGCCGTTGCGCTGCCCATTGCGCGCCAGACGCTGCTGCCAGCCGAATATCTGCGCGCCTTTTTCCAGCGCCTCTTTCTCGTAGCAGCTGGATGCGGGCGTGCGCTGCGGGCCGATGGCGGCATTGATGCCGCCGATGTTGCGCAGCCGGATCGCCAGTCGGTCTATCTTGAGCGCACGCGCCGCCTTGTCCATCAGCGGCTCCATGATGTGCACCATCTGGTTGTAGCCGGGACCGCGCTGCGCGCTGCGGATGGGTGAATTGGCGAACACCGGCATGCCGCGCCAGCGCATGGCCTCGGGCTGATACAGCACCGAGAGTCCATCCGGCGCGTTGCGGAAGTCGAAGAAGCTGTTGCAGGCGCCGTTTTCCTGAATGATGTAGAGGTCGGCGGCCAGCAGCTTGCCGTCTTCAGCGAAGCCCAGCTTCACCTGTCCCTGAAACCCCAGTCGCGCAGAGCCGTGGTAGTACTCCTCGGCGCGGTTGATGCGCATCATCACCGGTCGGCTGAGCTTCTTCGAGAAGATGGCCGGCAGAGCCTGCAGCGGATAGGCGCCACCTTTGGAACCAAAGCCGCCACCGCAGTATTCCGCCACCACGACGAGATCTGTGGGCGCAATGCCGATCATGCCGGCGAGCGCGGGCGTGATGAAAGACTGGCTCTGCGACGACACGTGCAGGATGCATTTGCCGTTCTGCCAGTAGGCCATGGCCGTGCGCGGTT
>DATNCK010000119.1:0-4082 GCA_035571575.1 Steroidobacteraceae bacterium
GCATATTCGGCCTCACCTGCAACCTGCCGGGCAATCCGGCCACCGTCGACAACTGCCGCAGCCAGATCGATCCCACGCGCTCATCGGTGAATACGCAGCGCTACGTGGCGGGATTCGAAGGCAAGCTTTTCGGCAGCGACAACTGGCACTACACCAGCAGCTACCTGATCGCATTGAACAACGAGGACGACACCACCTTCGCCAGCAGCTTCTCGATGCCGTACCTACGTGCGGGCCTCGCCGGCTTTGGTGGCCCGGGTTGCCAAAGCACCTCGATCGACCCGCTGGCTGTCGGCGCGTCGCGCCCCGGCACCGGCTCGTGCCAGTTCTTCAATCCATTCGGCTCATCGGTCACTGCAGCCGCCGGCTCGCCACTGGCGAACACGGTCGACATGGTGCACTTCATCACTGCGCAGGACTGGCAGCGATTCGAGACCAAGGCACAGGTCTACGATGCGGTGATCTCCGGCGATATCTTCACCCTGCCCGCCGGCAAGGTCGGCATCGCGTTCGGCGGCCAGCACCGCAAGGACAACTGGGTAGCCGACTACACGGATCAACAGAACGCCGGACAGACCGACCTGCAGGCGGCGTTCTACGACAAGAACGTGAGCCAGATCGTCAATGCCGTGTTCGCCGAAGTCAGCGTGCCGCTGATGAAGAGCAGCGACTATGGCGCCCTGGATTTCTCCGGCGCCGTGCGCTACGAAAACACCGGTGGGCCGGGCCTGTCGACCACCGATCCTAAGCTGGGGCTTCTGTATGCCTCGCCAGGCGGCATGTGGAAGCTACGCGGCACCTGGAGCACCTCGTTCATGGCGCCGTCGCTGTACCAGCGGTTCCGCCAGAACGTGCAGTTCACCAGTACGGTGGACGATGCCCTGACTCCGGGGAACGACAACCTGTCGCGAGTGCCGACCACCGTGCGGGGTAACCCGTTGCTGCAGCCGCAGTCATCGGAGAACTACAACCTGGGCTTCACCGTTAAGCCGTTCGAGGGATGGAACCTCGATGTGGACTACTGGCACTTCACCTTCGATGGACAGATCTCGCTCGAGAATGCGAACGAGCTGGCGGCCAATGCGGCCACGACCACCGATGCGACACGTGTGATCCGCAATCCGGCAGCAGGCACAGTGATCTCCAATGGTGTCAACGTGGGACCCATCGTCGGCTTCAACATCACCTACTTCAACAACCAGTCGCTGGAAACGGGTGGATTCGACTTCGCACTGACCAACGCCCAGGACCTGGGTGGCTTCGGTCGGCTGCGCAGCACACTGCTGGCCAGTTACCAGAGCGAGTACCGCATCGATGGTCGCGACATTTCACAGAGCCGCAATGCGCGCACCGCCGGTGGTTCCATCTCGATGCCATGGCGCGCAACGCTGAGCAACAACTGGTCGCTGGGCAATCACGCCGTGCAGTCGCTGCTGCGCTTCACTGACGAGTACTACAACGACCTGGGCCCGAACGCCGGCACCGCGGCCAAGGACCACATCGAGAAATACATCACCTGGGATCTCTCCTACAGCTACGAACTGGGCGAGCGCTTCGGCATGAAGTCGAGCCAGCTGGCGGTGGGCGTGAACAATGTGATGGACAAGGCCGGTGTATACGTGCCGGACGGCAACCACACGCTGTCGAGCATGTACGACTACAGCGGCCGGCACATCTGGGCGCGCATCAAGGCTGCATTCTGAGCGCAGACTGGGCGGCGATCTCGCGTCGATAGATGAGGCGAATCGCCGCCACCAGCAGCACCGCTGCCAGCAGCACACTCACGACAAGCAGCGTGGGCGCGGCGAAGCCGCCGCTGCGCTCGCGCGCCATCCCCATGAGCTGCGGCATCACCAGGCCGCCGGCGCTTCCCAGGATGTTGATGCCGACCACCGCAACGCTGAACGCAGCGGGCTGCAGCAACTGCGTGGGAATCGCCCAGAATCCCCCCTGTGCGCTGCCCAGCCCGAGACCAGCGATCAGCAGCAGCGCCATGGCCCCGACGCCGGGTCCCATCTTCCACGCGGCCAGCAACGCCGCGGCCGCCAGCAGCGCCGGCACCGCCACATGCCAATAGCGTTCACCGCTGCGATCCGAGTGGCGCGCGTTGCAGTACATGCCGAGGGCCACACCGATCCACGGCAGCGCGCCGATCAGCCCGATGGTGAAAGGTGAGAAGCCGGTGAGCGCATGGATGACCTGCGGCAGCCAGAAGATGACGCCATAGGATCCGCACAGCAGGCAGAACCACAGCGATCCCGCCAGCACCACGATGGGCGTTGCCAACACGCGCCAGTCATTGTGCCTGGGCCGGTTTACGCGTTGTGCTGCATGGGTTTCGAGCCAGGCACGCTGGCGGTCATCGAGAAAACGGGCTTGGGCCGGCGTGTCGGGAAAGTAGAACGGCGCGACGATGCCGAAGAGGATGGTGGGCACCGCCTCGGCCAGCAGCATGAACCGCCAGCCTGATATCCCCAGCGCGGGCTGCATCTCCAGCAGCCAACCCGACAACGGAGCGCCGATGATCACGGAGGCTGGAATCGCCAGTGCGGGCAGCATGAACGTGGTGGCGCGCTCGCGCTCGGTTGCGAACTGACTGAGGTACAGCACGATGCCTGGTGCCAGACCGCCCTCGGCTGCGCCAATCAATATGCGCAGCACGTAGAACTGCGCGTGGGTCTGGATGAATCCCAATGCCGCGGCGGAAATTCCCCACAACAGTGAGCAGATGCAGATCCAGCCGCGAAATCCGATCCGCTGCAGCAGATGGATACTGGGGTACTGGCCCGCCAGGAACCCGGCAAACAGGATGCCCGCACCGAAACCATACTGCGTGGGCGTGAAACCCAGCTCTGCATTCATGGCATTGGCGGCGAAGCTGATGTTGGCCCGGTCCAGCGAGCTCATCAGCATGAACAGGATGCAGGGCAGAGCCAGCCGCACATGCACCCGCGCCCCGATCCCGCTGTCGTTCATGCCCCACCCGTCTTGTTTGTTTTGCGCCCGATCGGATAATGCCGGCGAGCAAGCGCTTACATGACTATAGCAGGCCATTCATGAATGCAGCGGTCGGAGCCGGAGTTTCCCTGCGGCTGGCGGAGTTCGTCACGCGAACACCGGATGCGCAGATACCCCAGCACGCGTTGCAGGCAGCAGCCCGCGTGGTGCTGGATGCGACCGGTGTGATGCGCGCGGCCAGCGGACTGGCGCCGGAAGTGCAGCCATTCATCGCCATTGCAGCCGATGGTGGCGCCGGCACCGCACGGGTTCTGGGCACCCGGCTGAACGTTCGCACAGAACTCGCTGCACTCGCCAATGGCGCCATGGCGCATTCGCTGGACTACGAAGATGCCTTCGATGGCGCACCACTGCACCCCAATGCTTCGCTGGTGCCCGCAGTGCTGGCCCTGGCGCAGACGCACGGACCGGTAACGGGTCGCGCATTCCTGGCTGCCATCGCGATGGGCTGCGACGTCGCCTGTCGCATCGCGCTTAGCCTGAGACAGCGCCTCGAGGAGGGAGGCTGGTACCCGCCACCCATACTCGGTGCCTTCGGCGCGGTGGCAGGAGCGGCGCACATCCTTCAGCTCACGCCGCGGCAACTTCTGGATGCCTGGTCGATGTTGCTGCTGCAGAACTCCTGCGCCGGCGAGATCAAGCACGATCGCGACACTGTGATTCGCGCAGTGCGCGAAGCGTTCCCGGCGCAGGCGGCCGTGCAGGTGGCACTGCTCGCGCGCAGTGGCGTGCGGGGATTCGACGCACCGCTTGAGGGTCGCGATGGCTTCTACCGCCTGTTCGCTTCCAGTCGCTACGACGCGGATACCTTGTTCCGGGATCTGGGCCAGCACTGGCATATTGCCAATCTGAGCTTCAAACCCTGGCCGAGCTGCCGTGGAACCCATGCGGCCATCGAGTGTGCGCTGGAAGTGCGCAGACAGCTCGACTGGCGCCTGATTCGCCACATCAGCATCGAAGGCTGCGAAGTTCATCGCATGCTGGCAGCACCCGCCGCACGCAAGTCCGCGCCGCACACCGCCATCGATGCCAAGTTCAGCCTGCCGTTCACTGTTGCCTGCGCG
>DATNCK010000120.1:0-13983 GCA_035571575.1 Steroidobacteraceae bacterium
GAAGCCGAACGCACCGATCGACGAAACCATGTTCCAGTCCGTGAACTGCGTGGCGTAGTCCGGGATACGACGCGGCATGCCGGCCAGACCCAGGAAGTGCTGCGGGAAGAACAGCACATTCATGAAGATGGTCGACAGCCAGAAATGCCACTTGGCCAGCTTCATGTTGTACATGTGGCCGGTCCACTTCGGCAGCCAGTAGTACACGCCCGCCATGATCGAGAAGATCGCGCCCGGCACCAGCACGTAATGGAAGTGCGCCACCACGAAGTAGGTGTCGTGGTACTGGAAGTCCGCCGGCACGATGGCCAGCATCAGTCCCGAGAAGCCGCCGATGGTGAACAGGAACAGGAAGGCCACTGCGAACAGCATGGGCGGCTCGAAGGTGATCGAACCCTTCCACATCGTTGCGGACCAGTTGAACACCTTCACGCCTGTCGGCACGGCGATGAGCATGGTGGTCAGCATGAAGAACAGCTGACCTGCCAGCGGCATGCCCACCGTGAACATGTGGTGCGCCCAGACGATGAACGACAGGAAGCCGATCGACGCCGTGGCGTACACCATCGACTCGTAGCCGAACAGCGGCTTGCGCGAGAAGGTGGGGATGATCTCCGACACGATGCCGAAGGCCGGCAGGATCAGGATGTACACCTCTGGGTGACCGAAGAACCAGAAGATGTGCTGGTACAGCACCGGGTCGCCGCCACCGGCGGAGCTGAAGAAGGTGGTGCCAAAGAAGTGATCGGTGAGCAGCATGGTCACCGCACCCGCGAGCACCGGCATCACGAGGATCAGCAGGTAGGCAGTGATCAGCCAGGTCCAGCAGAACAACGGCATGCGCAGCAGAGTGACGCCCGGTGCGCGCATGTTCATCAGCGTGACGATCACGTTGATCGCGCCCATGATCGAGGAGATACCCATCATGTGCACGGCGAAGATGGCCATCGGCAGTGAATTGCCGCCCTGCACAGTCAGCGGCGGATACAGTGTCCAGCCGCCGGCGGGCGCGCCGCCCGGCACGAAGAAGCTCAGCAGCATCAGCAGGAAGGCGAACGGCAGGATCCAGAAGCTGAAGTTGTTCATGCGCGGCAGCGCCATGTCGGGCGCGCCCACCTGCATGGGGATCATCCAGTTCGCGAGCCCCACCCACGCCGGCATCACGCCGCCGAAGATCATGAAGATCGCGTGCATGGTGGTCATGGAGTTGAAGAACTGCGGATCCACGAACTGCAGGCCGGGCTTGAACAGCTCGGCGCGGATCACCATGGCCATCGCGCCGCCGATGAAGAACATCAGGCCGGCGAACACCATGTACATGGTGCCGATGTCTTTGTGATTGGTGGTCTTTACCCAGCGCTGGTAGAAGCCCTTGGCCGGACCGTGGTGATCATCGTGTCCGGCGTGGTCGTGAGCGGCGTGTGCGTCAGCCATTTGTGTACTCGTCCGTAAAATCTGTATCAGCGAAAAAGATCAGCCAGCCGCGGCAGGCGCGGCAGCAGCAGCGGGCGCCGGCTTCTTCGAAGCCAGCCAGGCCGCATAGTCCTCGGCGCTCTTGGCCTCGACCACGATGGGCATGAAGCCGTGATCGCGGCCGCATAGCTCGGCGCACTGGCCGCGATACACACCGGCCTTGTCGGGGGTGACCTCGAACCACAGTTCGTTGACCACACCGGGAATCGCGTCTTTTTTCACGGCCAGCGCCGGCACCCACCAGGCGTGGATGACATCCTGCGAGGTGAGCAGGATGCGGATCTTCTTGCCCACTGGGACCACCAGCGGGTTGTCGACGCTCAGCAGGTAGTTCGGCACCGAGTTGGGATCGATGCCCGAGTGCAGCTGGCGCGCCGCATTGCTGTCGTAGCTGAGCGTGGAGAAGAAGCTCACGCCCTCATCCAGATATTCGTACTGCCACTTCCACTGGTAACCGGTGACCTTGATGGTCATCTGGGTGTTCGAGGCATCCTCGATCTGGATCAAGCGCTTCGCGGCCGGCACGGCCATGCCGACGAGAATGAACACCGGAATGATCGTCCAGAGGATTTCAGCCTTGGTGCTGTGGACCATCTGCGTATCCGGCACCGCGCCCTGCGATTTACGGAACTTCACCAGCGAGACGATCATCCAGCCGAACACGAACAGGCCGATCACACAGCAGATCAGGAAGATCAGCATGTGCAGCCAGTAGATCTCACCGGACAGGGTGGTGACGCCCTTGGTCATGTTCAGACCTGTCCATGCGGCTTGCGCCGGGACGGCGAGGACGGCCAGGGCTGCCGTCAAGGCACCCAGGAAAGCGGATTTACGAAGCATCGATAGCCCTTGTGAAACCTGATTCTTCAAGTCTTGGTAAGTACCGGCGCCCGGCACCTTACTGACCCGGCAGTTTAACCTGCGGCCCCTTGGGCGGGAACACCGCCAGCACTGAAACGGATCACCGAAAAGCATCCAATGAGAATGGTTTGCAAGCCAGTCTGGTGCCCGCGTCTCAACTTGCGTTAGAGAGAAAGCTGCGGCACCGGCAGGCGCAGCGCGAGGGATTCCACGTATTCGGCGTGATCGGCGAAGTCCGGATCGATGGGATTGGCGATCCAGCCCGCCAATGGCAGGCCAGATCTTGCAATGGCCGCTGCGGTGAGCAGGGCGTGGCTGATGCAGCCCAGCCTGACACCCACTACCAGCAGCACCGGCAACCCCAGGGCGAGGGCCAGATCCTGCATGGTTGGGCCGATCTCCCCGGATCGGAGTGGATCGGCGATGGGCGCCAGCCAACCTCCGGCCCCTTCGACGATGATTACGTCTGATCGCAACTTTATCGCTGCAAATGCCGACTTGATATCATCTAAATCGATACTGCAGCTCTCGCGCCGTGCCGCCAGATGTGGTGAAGTTGGCGTCAGCAGGCAGCAGGGGTTCACCTGTTCATAGGCCAGCGACACGTTCGAGGCCGCCATCAGCGCCAGCGCGTCGTCGTTGCGGCGACCCTGGGGTCCAAGCTCGGCGCCAGCCGCTACCGGTTTCATGCCTGCAGCGCGCAGGCCGTTGGCAGCGAGCGTCTGCAGCAAGCGCACGGCGACCCAGGTCTTGCCAATGCCCGTATCGGTGCCGGCGATGAACAGGCTCTGCCGCAATGCCGTTGGCAGGGCTGCGGGTACCGGGGACCGGTTCATCGGCGACGCCCCGCCAACTTGCCGCGCAGCTGGTTCACGTCGATGAGCACCTCGTCCGACCTGGTGCCAGGAACAGGATCGGAGGCCGCCCAGGCCACTGCATAGACCACCTGCCAGGTAGCCGGCAATCCCGCAGGCGTCCGCTGCGCTTCGTAAGCTGCATTCATGCGTGTCAACGCGGTGCGACCCGTGAGTCCGCGCCGGCGTGAAGCATTCACATTGTGCGCACCAATGGCTTTGAGCTCACGCATCAACGCGGCGGCATCGGCGTAGTGGCGCAGATGCCGGTCCACATCCAGCACCGGCTCGGTGAAGCCTGCGCGTTGCAGCGCGCCGCCGAAATCGTGCATGTCGATGAAGTCGTTGACATGCACCTGATCGTCGGCCGCGGCCCATGCCGCGCGCAGCTCCTGCAGTGTCTGCGGACCGAAGCTGCTCGCCAGCAGCAAGCCGCCCGGCTTGAGCACGCGGCGGATTTCCGTGATCGCCGCATCCAGCGGCTGCACCCATTGCAGCATCAGGCTGGTGAACACCAGGTCGAAACTCGCGGCTTCAAAGGGCAGCGCACGAGCGTCGGCCTCGATGCAATGAATCGGCCGCCAGAAGCGGCTGCGTCGCCGCGCCACTGCGAGCATGGGCACTGAGAAATCCGTGGCGGTGACACGCGCGCGCGGGAAGCGCCGCTTCAATGCCAGCGCGCCGAGGCCCGTGCCTGCGCCCAGATCCAGCACGGCAGTCGGAGGCGCGCGCAGCAGTACCAGGCGCGACAGCAGCTCGTCGCGAACTTCGGCCTGCAGCTTGGCAGCACCGTCATAGCTGTGGCTGGCAGCTCCGAAGGCGCGTGCCACGGCTCTGGGTTCGAGCGCATCCTGCTGGCTCACGCGACCAGCCCCGGAGTTGATGTCAGGAAATCACGTATCGTCGTGGCCACTTCACTGTGATGCGAAATCAGTGGTGCATGACCGGCTCGCGGCAATTCCACCAGTCTCGCATGTGGAATCGCCGCTGCCAGCCAGCGTGCAGCCTCGGGTGAGGTGACGCGATCGTTCTGTCCGGTGATGATCAGCGTTGGCTGCGTTATGCGGCCGACCTCTGCGCGCAGATCCACCGAAGCCAATAGCGCAAGTCCGCTTGCCAACGCCTCGGGTTGCGGCGCGCCCTGCGCCGCCAGTGCCGCTGCGATGGTGCGCTGCGCCTCTTTGGCATTGCGGCTGCCGCGCAGCTGCAGCCACACGAAATCATCCAGCGTCTGCTGCCAGTTCTGCGTCAGCGCCCTCTGAAAGGCGCGCAGGGATTCGCCCTTCATGCCCTGCGGCCAATCCGGCGACTGCATGTGTTTCGGAGTCGCGGCGATCAGCACCAGCGCCGACACGCGCCGCGGAAAACCTGCTGCGATGGACAGCGCGAGTTTCGCACCCAGTGACCAGCCGACCAGCACGCAGCGCGGCGGAAGCGCTGCCAGTACCGCATCGCGCTGCGCTTCGAAGTGCGCAGCCCCGGGCCACCACGCACTGTGGCCGTGACCGGGCAGGTCGATCGCCCAGGTTTCACGATCGGAAAGATCATCGCGTAGCAGATCGAACACGCGCAGGTTCATGCCCCAGCCGTGCAGCATGACCAAAGGGTCGCTCGGCCGAATGGCCAGCGACGCGGCAGCTGCGCCAGCGGTGACGGCATCACCCATGGCCTGGCGCCGCTCGACATGGAGCTTCGACGCAGAGGCGTTCATGACGCCGCATTCACTGCTGGAATGGATTCCGCCAGCGCATCGAGCAATGCGTCGACATGCTGTTCCTCATGGGCGGCGGAAAGGGTCACGCGCAACCGCTCTGTGCCGGCGGGCACCGTGGGATGACGGATGGCGCCAACCCAGAAGCCGCGCTGTCGCAGCGACTCACTGGCGGTGAGACAGCGCGCAGCGCCCGGCACGGGCACAGGCTGTATCGCCGTGCTCGAAGCCATCAGTGGCACAGCGCGCGCCGCGGCGCCGGCTCGAAAGCGCGCGATCAGCGCCGCCAGACGTTGGCGTCGCCAGCCTTCAGTGCGCAGCAGCTTCAGCGCCGCGCGCGTGGCTGCGGCAATGGCCGGTGGCAACGCAGTAGTGTAGATATAGCTGCGCGCGCGCTGCAGGATGAGGTCGATCACATCGCGGTCACCGGCCACGAAGGCGCCGAAGCTGCCGCAGGCCTTGCCCAGCGTACCCATCAGCAGCGGCACGTCGTCCGTGGTGAGCCCCTGCGCCTGCAAGGTGCCGCCGCCCTCTGCGCCCAGCACACCGAAGCCATGTGCATCATCCACCAGCAGCCACGCATTGTGCTTCCTGGCGATGCGTGCCAGTGCCGCAACGGGGGCGATGTCGCCATCCATGCTGAAGACGCCATCGGTGGCTATCATCGTCAACTGCTGCGTCCGCGCCTCGGCCATGCGCGCCGCAGCTTGCGCATCGCCATGCGCGTAACGCAGCAGACGCGCATCCGACTGGCGCGCACCATCGATCAGCGAGGCATGGTTGAACTTGTCCTGGAGGATCACATCATCACGCGCCATCAGCGCGGTGATGATGCCGACATTGGCCATGTAGCCCGTGGAAAACAGCAGCGCGGCTTCACGGCCAGTGAAATCGGCCAGTTCCTCTTCGAGCGCATGGTGTTCGGCAGTGTGACCCGTGACCAGATGCGCAGCACCCGCGCCCGTACCCCATCTGGAGGCAGCGGCACACTGCGCTTCGATCATGCGCGGATGCCCGGCCAGGCCCAGATAATCATTGCTGGAGAAATTCAGCAGCGCGCGACCGTCGACCAGCGGCCGCACCAGCGCACCATCGGCGGCCAGCCCCTGCACTACACGGCGCACACGATGCTGCCTCTCACGCTGCAGCGTGGCGAGCGCAGTCGTCACGGCCTCGCGGCTGAATTTCACTCGAACGCCCGGTTTCAGCAGCCGCCGCGTGCGTCCGTCTGCTGCTGCGTTTCGGATTCGATCTTCAGCTTCGCCATCAGCGCGCGATCGCGTTCCACATCGGGATTTCCCGTGGTCAGCAGCTTCTCGCCATAGAAGATGGAGTTGGCACCGGCCATGAAGGCCAGTGCCTGCAGTTCATCGCTCATGGCCTCGCGTCCGGCAGACAGACGCACCTGCGCCTGCGGCATCAGGATGCGCGCCACGGCAATGGTGCGCACGAACTCGAAACCATCCACACCCCTGCCGGCTTCGGCGGTCTGCTCCAGCGGCGTGCCCTTCACCTCGACCAGCTGGTTGATGGGCACGCTCTGCGGATGCTCGGGCAGGTTGGCCAGGGTCACCAGCATGCCGGCGCGATCGGTGCGCGTCTCGCCCATGCCGACGATGCCGCCACTGCATACCTTCAGATCCGCATTGCGCACGGCTTCGAGCGTATCGAGACGGTGCTGGTAGGTGCGCGTGGAGATGATCTTCTCGTAGAACTCCGGCGAGCTGTCGACGTTGTGGTTGTAGTAGTCGAGGCCCGCGTCTTTGAGTTCATGCGCCTGTTCCGGCGTGAGCATGCCCAGCGTGGCACAGGATTCCAGGCCCAGCGCCTTCACTTCGCGGATCATCAATGCCACGCGCTCGATGTCCTTCTTCTTGGGCGAGCGGAAGGCGGCGCCCATGCAGAAGCGCGTGGCGCCGGCGGCCTGCGCACGACGAGCGGCGTCCACCACCTGCTCCACCGGCAGCATGTCGTCACGCGCCACGCCGGTATCGTAATGGATGCTCTGCGGACAGTAGGCGCAGTCCTCGGGGCAGCCGCCGGTCTTGATCGATAGCAGCGTGCTCATCTGCACACGGTTGGGCGCGTGGTGCGCGCGGTGCACCTGCTGCGCGCGGAACAGCAGATCCATGAAGGGCAGTTCGAACAGGGCTTCCACTTCGGCGAGGCGCCAGTCATGGCGCAGCCAGGCTGCGGGGCCATCAATCGATTGATGGGCCAGTGGCTGGACCTGGGCGTTCATGCATTTCTCCGGAAACTGGCTGGATTGAAGACAGGCCCGGTGCGATGGGTCACGCCAGCCTTGCAGGGATGTTCGATTCGAAGGGCAAGAGTGTCAACCCAAGACCTCCACATTGGTTGACAATTGCGCAAAATATGACCAGTTTGCTGGCACCGCCCATCTGTGCGCTGTGCGGCGGACCAGGGCAGCGCGCCGGAGAAATCTGGGGCATCGATCTTTGCACGCATTGCGAGGCGGCCTGCCCGCATCCCCTGCACGCCTGCCAGCGCTGTGCGGAGCCCATCGTGCCGGCGGCCGGCGCCACGGTTGGTCCACCCACTGCCGCCGGTACCGATGCGCTGCTCTGCGGCCGCTGCTGCGCAACACCACCTGGCTTCGATGCCACCTTCGCACTGTTTCGCTACGAAGACCCCGTAGACGAAATGATCACCGCACTGAAGTTTCAGGGTGAGTTGGGCTTCGCCCGCGTGCTGGGTACGCTGTTGGCGAAGTTCATCCGCAATCGCAGCGTGTTGCCCGATGTGCTGATTCCCATGCCGCTGCACCTGACGCGACTGCGCGAGCGCGGCTTCAATCAGACCGCCGCCATCGCGGCGCACGCGGCGCGGCGGCTGCAGATGAAACTCGACGCGCGGCTGCTGCTCAGGGCGCGCGCCACGCTGCCGCAGAGCGGTCTATCCGCCATGAATCGTGCTGCGAACCTGCAGGGAGCCTTCGCCGTAGCCACCGGGCGCAGGCCTCCGGCACGTGTCGCGCTGCTCGATGATGTGATGACCACGGGCCACACCGCGGCCGCGGCGGCCATGACGCTCAAGGCCGCAGGCGCACAGCATGTGGAAATCTGGGCCTGCGCCCGTGCCTGGCTCGATGCAGCGAAGGGCTGATCGTATACAGTGCCCGCCCATGACCGCATCGACCGATCGCGCCGACAGACCTGCCTCAGGCCGCATCGCGTCGACCATGATCGCCGCAGGCATCTTCCTGAGCCGCATCGCCGGCCTGGTTCGCGAGCGGCTGGTGGCCATGTGCTTCGGCACCGGCCTGCACGCCGACGTATTCGGTGCAGCGCTGCGCATGCCCAATGTGCTGCAGAACCTGCTCGGCGAGGGCACGCTGAGCGCTTCCTTCATTCCGGTGTATTCCGAGCTGCTGGGCAAAGGCCGCAACGAGGAAGCCGGGCGCGTGGCCGGCGCGATGTTTGCGCTGCTGCTGGCCGTGGCGGGCGGCATTGCGCTGCTGGGCATCGTGTTCGCGCCGGGCCTGGTCACGCTGTTCACACCGGGTTTCGAAGGCCAGCGGCGCGAGCTGATGATCGCGCTGGTGCGCATCCTGTTTCCGATGACCGGCGTGCTGGTGCTGTCGGCGTGGACGCTGGGCATCCTCAACAGCCATCGGCGCTTCTTCGTGCCGTATTTCGCGCCGGTGCTGTGGAATGTGGCGATCATCGCGGTGCTGTTCGGTTACCGGCACGCGGCGCTGGACAAACTGCTGATGGCCGCCGCTTGGGGAGCGCTGCTGGGCGGCGTGCTGCAGTTCAGTTTCCAGCTGCCCTTCGTGCTGAAGGTGGAACGCAACCTGCGCATCGGCCGCATGCGCAGCGAAGCGGGTTTTCGCGAAGCCGTGAGCAATGCGGGTCCGGCCATTCTCGGCCGCGGTGTAGTGCAGCTCAGCGGCTATGTCGACATGGTATTGGCCAGCCTGCTGGCCATCGGCGCCGTCGCGCGACTGCGGTACGCGCAGACTTTGTATGTGCTGCCGGTGAGCCTGTTCGGCATGAGCATCGCCGCTGCAGAGCTGCCGGAACTGGCGCGCGCTGGCAGCGGCGCGGCCGAAGCGCTGCGCGAGCGCCTTATCGCCGCTGTGCGACGCGTGTCCTTCTATGTAGTGCCCAGTCTCGTGGCCTTCGTGGTGCTTGGGCAGATCGTCGTCGCCGGCGTCTATCAATCCGGCCACTTCGGCAGCGCCGATGCCACGCTGGTCTGGTACACGCTGATGGCCTACAGCCTGGGACTGCTGGCCTCCACCAATGCGCGCGTCTACCAGTCAGCGTTCTATGCTCTGCGCGACACACGCACAACAGCACGCATCGCCATGCTGCGCGTGCTGGTCTCGGCCATTTGCGGCTGCGCGCTGATGCTGCAGTTCGAACCGGTGGCGCTGGGCACACTGCACATTCCTGCCGGCGTGCTGTCGACGCTGCGCGCCGATGGATTGCCGCTGGGCCCCCTTGGTCTGGCGACCGGCGCCACACTGGGCGCGTGGTTCGAGTGGACCATGCTGCGCCGCGCGCTGGCGCGCCGCATTGGCTCCGTGGGTGCTGGCGCGGGGCAGCTGCTGCGCATGTTCACCGCGGCAGCGCTGGCCGCAGCCCTGGCTTACGCCCTCAGCCTGCTGCTGCGACACCTGCACCCCCTGCCAATGGCGGCCTGCGTGGGTGCCACCTATGGCGCGGTCTATTTCGCGGCGGCGCGGGCTCTGGGGCTGGCCGAGGCAGTGGCATTCTCGCGCACGCTGAAGCGCCGTTTCGGACGTCGCGCCTGATAAGCTTTGCGGCCCATAACGCCCTTATTTGCCGTGGCTCGCAGCGAAACCGAAATCCTCATCCCCGCCTCCTCAGGTCGCGCCCGGCAGTACTACGAACTGACCAAGCCGCGCGTGGTGGCGCTCATCGTGCTCACCTCCGTGGTGGGCTCGCTGCTGGCCACGCCGGGACTGCCCCCTCTGGCGTTGCTGCTGTGGGGCAATCTGGGCATCGGACTCGCCGCCGCCAGCGCCGCTGCGCTGAACCAGATTCTCGACCAGCGCATCGACGCGAAGATGGCACGCACGCGCACCCGCCCACTGCCCACCGGTGGTTTGAGCGAACGCCAGGCGGTGATCTTCGCCATCGTGCTCGGTGTGGCATCCATGCTGGTGCTGTGGCTGCTGGTCAATCGACTCACCGCCCTGCTCACCTTCGCCTCGCTGATCGGCTATGCGGTCATCTACACGCTGTGGCTGAAGCGCGCCACGCCGCAGAACATCGTGATCGGTGGAGCGGCCGGCGCGGCGCCGCCGGTGCTGGGATGGATGGCCATCACCAACGAAGTGCACGCGCACGCGCTGCTGTTGTTCCTGATCATCTTCGCGTGGACGCCGCCGCATTTCTGGGCACTGGCCATTGCGCGCCGTGACGACTACGCCAAGGTGAACATCCCCATGCTGCCGGTCACGCATGGCGTGGCCTTCACGCGGCTGCATGTGCTGCTCTACACCATCATCCTCTGCATCGTCACACTGCTGCCCTGGCTCACCGGCATGAGCGGGCTACCCTATCTGGCAGCGGCCGTGGTGCTGAACGTCATGTTCCTGCGACATGCCATCCTGCTCAAACGCTCCACGGCGCGCGAACTGCCGATGCGCGTGTTCAAGTTTTCTGTGCAGTACCTGATGTGGCTGTTCCTGGCACTGCTGGTCGATCACTACATTCCCACGGGTGTATTCCATGGCTGACGTGAAGCGCAAGATTCTGGGCCTGCTGTGTCTGCTGCTGTTGCCAGTAGCCGCCTCGGCGCAGCTGCTCTGGCAGCAGGGGCGCCACTACACGCTGCTGCAGCCGGCCGCGCCGGTGAGCACACCGGCCGGCAAGATCGAAGTGACCGAGATCTTCTCGTACGGCTGCATCTATTGCTTCCGCGCCAAGGGCGAGATGCAGAAGCTGAAGGATGGCCTGCCCCTGGATGCGGTAATGACCTATGTGCATGCCGCCTTCGTGCCCTCCGAGGGCTGGCCCATGCTGCAGCGTGCCTTCTACACCGCGCAGGCGCTGGGCATTGCCGAGGCCACGCATGACCAGATGTTCACCTCCATCTGGGAAACCGGCGAAATGCCCCTGCTCGATGGCAAGAGCGGCCGTATGCGCAATCCCCTGCCCACGCTGGCAGATGCCGCGCGCTTCTACCAGAAGTATGGCCTGGTGAAGACCGAGACCTTCCTGAAGCTGGCCGCGTCGAAACAGATCGACGAGGCCGTGGCGCATGCCGAAGAACTGATCAAGCTGTACAAGGTGTCCGGCACACCGAGCCTGGTGGTCAATGGTCGCTATCTGATCAACAACAGCACCTTGTCAAGTTCGGCGCAGCAACGGCAGCTGGTGGATTTTCTGGTCAGCCAGGAGCGTCGGCGCCTGGGGCTGCCGACTCCGCCCGCGCGCTGAGCGGCAAGGCGGCCATGCACATCGAACGCATCTGGCCCGACACCAGCCTGCGCAATTACCACTACCTGGTGGTATGCCAGGAAACCGGCGAAGCGCTGGCGGTGGATCCCCTGGATGCCGCCATGGTGTTGAAGACTGCGCGCACGCACGGCTGGCAGATCCGCTACATCTTCAATACGCATCATCACCACGATCACATCGGCGGCAATGAACAGCTGCGCGCGGCCACCGGCGCCACGGTGCTGGCGCATGCCGGCGCGGCCTCGCAGATCCAGGGCATCGACCGGGGTTTGCACGACGGCGATGTCATTCGCGTCGGGCGCAGCGTGGAACTGGAATGTCTCGACACACCGGGCCACACCATGTCGCATGTGTGCCTGCTGGCTCATGCCGATGAACCGGCACTGTTTTCCGGCGATACCTTGTTCAATGCCGGTGCCGGCAACTGTCATCACGGCGGCGACGCGGCCGCGCTGTACGAGAGCTTCGCCACGCGCCTTTCGCGACTGCCCGATCAGACGCGGGTTTTCGCAGGTCATGATTACCTGCTCAACAATCTCGGTTTCACGCTGGATCGCGAACCAGCCAACCAGGCTGCGGCCGATTTGAAATCACGGCTGGCCAGTACGGCGGCGCTGGAAATGCCGGTGATGTCGCTGGCGGAAGAGAAGCACTACAACACTTTCTTCCGGCTGCAGAATCCCGCCATCATCGCGGGGCTGCGGCAGAAATTTCCGCAGCTGCCTGAACAGCCCACGCCGCGCGAGGTATTCATCCACCTGCGCAAACTCCGCAATCAGTGGTGACAGCATGAGCGATGTAACGCCGGGCACCGTGGAACGCGACCGCCGCGCCCTGCGCCGCTGGTTTGCGGTGGGCGTGGTCATCCTGCTGCTGTGGGTGGTGTGGCTCATCCTGCGGCCACTCGTCACCCCCATCGCCTGGGCAGCCGTGCTGGCGTTTCTGCTGCATCCGCTGCAACAACAGCTGACGCGGCGCCTGGGCAACCGCCCGACGGCGGCGGCCGGCATTCTCACCGGCCTGACGCCGGTGGCCATCGTGGTGCCGCTGACATTGATCGGCATCGCCTTTGCGCACCAGATCTCCGGCCTCGCCACCACCCTGCAGGAAAATCGCGATTTATTCGCGATGTCGCGCTGGCTCGATCCCGCGCAGCATCCACGCATTGCACGGCTGGCCGAATGGGTGGCGCTGCGTTTCGATTTTCATGTGGCCGACCTGCAGGCCTACGTGCACGAGGCCGCGCAAAATGGAGCGGGAGCACTGGCGCGCTCCAGCGGGGCGCTGTTCCTCAACACGGCCGGGGCGGTGCTGCGCTTCTTCCTGATGCTGTTCATCCTGTTCTTCGCGCTGCGCGATGGATCGGCGTGGTTCGGGCGGCTGACGCAGCTGCTGCCGCTGGCCAGCGGCCGGCGTGAAGCGCTGTTCACCCGGCTGGGCAAGGTGCTGCGTGCGGTGGTCTATGGCTGCGGCCTCACTGCCCTGGCGCAGGGCACGCTGGTCTGCATCGGCTTTGCGATCGCGGGACTATCCGGCCCCATCGTCTTCGGCGTGCTGGCCAGCGTGTTGTCACTGCTGCCTTTCGGAGGCGCGGCGCTCATCTGGGTGCCGGCCGTGCTGTATCTGCTGGCCACCGGCAGCATCGGCTGGGCGATCTTCATGCTGGTCTGGGGCGGCGTTGTATCGGTGTCGGACAATTTCATCCGCCCTGTGATCATCTCGCGCTACACGCCCGTGCCCACATTGCTGGTGTTTCTCGGCGTGATCGGCGGCGTTGCGGCCTTCGGACTGCTGGGCTTCATACTCGGACCGGTGATCCTGGTGTTCGCCACGGAACTGCTGCGTTACGCGGAAGGATCCGTCTCGCGCGCCGAGTGATGCGGCCGACCGGCATCCGGTAGAATCCGCGCCCTCCATGGATCACGCCCCACCCGCCATCTTGCTGAACAGGTAGAGCTCCGTGGATCTGTCTCCCATACTCAATCCGCTCAATGACGAGCAACGCGCGGCTGTCACGGCGCCGCATGGTGCAACGCTGGTGCTGGCCGGCGCCGGCAGCGGCAAGACCCGCGTGCTGGTGCATCGCGTGGCCTGGGCGGTCAGCGCACTGGGCGCGGCTCCGCACAATATTCTCGCCGTCACCTTCACCAACAAGGCCGCGGCCGAGATGCGCCATCGCATCGAGAAGCTGCTGGGCGTGCCCGGTGGCGCCATGTGGGTGGGCACCTTCCACGGCATCGCGCACAGGCTGCTGCGACTGCATCACGCGCTCGCCGGTCTGCCGCCGGGCTTTCAGATCCTCGACAGCGAGGATCAGCAGCGGCTCATCAAGAAGGTGATCCGCTCACAAGACCTCGATGAGACGCGCTATGTACCCAAGGAAGTGCAGTACTACATCAACAAGCTGAAGGATGAGGGTCTGCGGCCGAACCAGGTGAAGGCCGGCCACGACCCCATCCAGCAGATGATGGCCAAGCTGTACGGGCTCTATGAGGAAGCCTGCCAGCGCAACGGCGTGGTGGATTTCGCCGAACTGCTGCTGCGTGCCTATGAGCTGCTGCGTGACCAGTCTTCGCTGCAGGCCCACTACCGTTCGCGCTTCACGCAGGTGCTCGTGGATGAGTTC
>DATNCK010000121.1:0-4383 GCA_035571575.1 Steroidobacteraceae bacterium
GCTGCCTCGATCGACCCACGACCGGCGAATACCTGTTCAACGGGCGCGATGTTTCGAACTTCAGCCGCGATGAACTCTCGGATCTGCGGCGCGAATCCTTTGGCTTCGTGTTCCAGAGCTACAACCTCATCGGCGGCAGCACGGCCGCCGCGAATGTCGAGGTTCCCGCGGTTTACGCTGGAGTTGCGCCCCCCGAGCGGCACGCACGGGCCAAGGAATTGTTGACGCGCCTGGGCCTCGCCGAGCGCATCCACTTCCTTCCCAAGCAGCTTTCCGGCGGCCAGCAGCAGCGGGTGTCGATTTCACGCGCCTTGATGAATGGCGGCCAGATCATCCTCGCCGACGAGCCCACCGGCGCGCTCGATAGCAAAAGCGGCGTCGAAGTGATGGCGCTGCTCGATCAGCTCTCCGCGCAGGGCCACACCGTCATCCTGATCACGCATGCCAACGAAGTGGCTGAGCACGCGCGCCGCGTGATCGAGATCAAGGACGGCCACATCGTCAAGGATCCGGGGCCCAACCGCCGCGAAGATCAGCAGACTGCAAAGACCTGGACTGCGCGTCATGGCGCCGTCACCCAGCTGGCCGAAGCGCTCGAAGCCGCCAAGACCGCCTTCCTCTCGCTGCGCGTGAACATCCTGCGCTCCATCCTCACGTTGCTGGGCATCGTGATCGGCGTGGGTTCGGTGATCACCATGCTGGCCATCGGCGATGGTGCGAAGCAGGAGGTGCTGGACCGCATCCAGGCCATGGGCTCGAACCTGCTCACCGTGCGCCCCGGTGTCGCGAATCAGCGCGGCTTCAACAACACCAGCACTCTGGTGCTGGACGATGTCACGGCCATTGACGACAACATCGACAACGTGGTCGCCGCCGTACCGGCGCAGGAAAGCAATGCCACCATCCGCTTCGGCGAGAACGACACTACTTCGCAGATCATCGGCACTTCATCGAAATTCCCCATAGCGCGCCAGTGGCCGGTGGCGGAAGGCACCTTTTTCTCGGTCGAGGACGAGCAGCAGCACGAAGCCGTTGCCGTGCTGGGGCGCACCACCGCCGACGACCTGTTCCCGAATGGCGAGGATCCTCTGGGGCAGTACGTACTGATCGGCAATCAGAGCTTCCAGGTCATTGGCGTCATGGCACGCAAGGGTGCGGCACCCAACGGCCAGGACCAGGATGAAGTCATTCTGGTGCCGTACATGACCAGCCAGATCCGGCTGTCGGGCAACCGTTACCTCAATCGCGCCACGGTCGCGGTGGCCGACGTGGACAAGATTTCCGACACGACGGCCAAGATCGAATCGTTGCTGGCCGAGCGGCACGGCACTGTGGACTTCCGCATCATGAATGCCGGCCAGTTCCTCGAAAATGAAGTGGCCAGCCGCGAGACCATGACCATGCTGCTGGGCTCCATCGCCGCCATCTCGCTGCTGGTGGGTGGCATCGGCGTGATGAACATCATGCTGGTGAGCGTCACTGAACGCACGCGCGAGATCGGCATCCGCATGGCCACCGGCGCGCGCACACGCAATATCCTGCAGCAGTTCCTGATCGAGGCGCTGGTGGTATCTTCAGTGGGCGGCGCCATAGGCGTGGTATTGGGATTGGCCGGTGCGTGGGCCGTGGGCACCTTCACCAGCAAACCTATCTCTTATTCAGTGTTCCCTGTGGTGCTGGCCTTCGGCTCGGCGTTCGCCACGGGCCTCATCTTCGGATTCCTGCCTGCGCGCAAGGCAGCCTACCTCGACCCGGTCGTGGCTCTGCAATCGGAGTGATCGTGAGTTTTCCAGTTACAGCCTCTTCGTTCCTCCGCGCACCGCGCACATCGCTGGTGCTGAGCGCCTGTGCAGCGCTGCTGGCAGGCTGCTCCTTCCGCATGGATCCCGTGGACAACCCGGTCAAACTGCCGGTGACCTGGGACACAAAGCCCGCGGCGATTGCTCCCGCACCCACAGAAAAGAACCTGCCGAGCGATTGGTGGACGAACTTCGATTCACCGCAGCTCAAGCAGCTGGTCGAGGAGGCGCTGACCGGCAACCCGACACTGCAGATCGCCGAAGAGCGTCTGCGTCAGGCCGAGCGCGCATTGAGTGTGTCGCGCGACAACCTGATGCCGGATCTTTCCGTGAACGGCAGCACCTCACGCACGCGCAGTGATGGACCGGGTTTGCCCGCCGCCACCCGCGAATCCACCACCGTCAGCGGACAGCTGCGCTACGACGTGGATCTGTGGGGAGGAGGCGCCGCCAGCCTGCGGGCCAGCAAGGCCACACTGGCCAGCACGCGCTACGATCTGGATCGCTCGCGGCTGGCACTCAGCGCCAACGTAGCGACGCAGTATTTTCAGCTGCTGTCGATTCGAGCGCGGGTGGCGATCGCGCGCGACAATCTCTCCGTCGCGGAACGGCTGCTGCGCATCGTTGATGCACGCTACCGCAATGGAGTGGCGCGGCAGCTCGACTTCACGCAGCAGAATGTGGCGGTACTGCAGCAGCGCACCAATCTGATCCCGCTGGAAGCGCAGGAGCGACAGACCGAAACCGCACTCGGACTGTTGCTGGGGCGCGTGCCACAGGAATTCCACGTGGATGGCGAAACCTTTGAACGCATCGCGGTACCCGAAGTGCAGCCCTGGCTGCCGTCGGAGCTACTGCTGCGCCGACCTGACCTCGCCGTGGCCGAGGCCAATCTCTCCGCGGCACATGCCGACATCGCCGTGGCGCGCGCCAATCTGCTGCCGGGCGCGATCAGCCTCACCGCTGGTGGCGGGCTCGCTTCCTCGCAACTGCTGTCACTCACCGACCCCACCAAGACTTTCTCGGTGTCCGGAGTGCTGTCGATCGCTGAAAGCATCTTCAGTTTCCGCGCGCGCAAGGTGCAGGTGGACAATGCCCGCTCCTCGGAAGCCATTTCGCTGCTGAACTACGCATCGGCAATCCGCACGGCGCTGAAGGATGTAGACGACAGTCTCGCCAATGCGCAGACAGACCTGCGGCGCGAGGAAAGCCAGAAGGCCACGCTCGAGCAGGCGCAGCGCGCCCTGTCGCAGGCGGAATTGCAGTATCGCGAAGGTTCGGGCGATCTGCAGGCCGTGCTGGATGCGCAGCGAACGCAGTTCACGGCTCAGGATTCGTTGTCGCAGATCCGACTGGCACGGCTGAACTCCGCGCTGGATCTGTACGTGGCACTCGGCGGCGGCTGGACTGCACCTCGGTAGTAGTCACGCACGGGTCATAAAGCCCGAATCCCTGGCTCGGTGACCGATGTCACCGACCCAGTTCGCCAGAGCCTTGCTACTATCGGCGCGATCTGTGCTCCAGACGCCCATGACCACAGCCGAACAGAACCCCACCCCCCCGGTCGCCTCGCCGGAGAATCTTCCCCAGGATTATCGCGCCGCACAGAGTGCGGGCCTGCAGTTCACTCCTGTCGCCGTGGGCATCTGGCTGCTGTTTGCCGTCGTGACGGTGGTGCTGATCGCTGCCGGCCGCAGAAGCCATCCCCTGCTCCACACTTCGCTGGATACCGCGGTTGCCCTGACGGCGGCCGTGCTGGCGGTGCTGTTGTGGGATATCGGGCAGCGCGTCGACCGCCGCCTGCCGCAGATATTGGCCATTACGCTGGCGCTGACCGCGGTACTGCACTTCATCCATGTACTGGTCACGCTGGAATGGTCTGGCTCGATGGGCTTCATCACACGGCATGCCGGAGCCTGGGGCCCTGCTGTGTGGCCACCGGCCACGCATCTGCTGCCGATTGGAACCGCCATTGCAATGACTCAGGCAGGCAAGCCCCGCATGGCCACACTGCCTGTGCTCGCCGGCATGGCGCTCCTGACTGTCCTGCTGCTGCTGGGTTTTGCACAGCTGCCGCGTTACACCGCACCCACACTGTTCGGCATAACCCGGCCCACCCTTGTCGCCGTGCCTGTGATGTGGCTGGCGATTACCGTAGTGGCATTCCAGCAGCGAGTGACGAACCGGCTGATGCCGGCGTTGGCGGCGATGGGAGCCCTGCTCACCATTGCCAACAGCGCGGTGCTGTATTCGTCCACGCCCGATGATATAGCGGCGATGATCGCGCACTGTGGCCGGCTGTGTGCACACCTGCTACTGCTGTTCGCGCTGCTGCGCATCGCCGCTGCCGACATGCAGTCCAAGGCACAGGCCGAGGCTTTCCTGGTGCGCGCCAACGAGCAGCTCGAGCAGCGCGTGCGGGAGCGCACCGCCGAAGTGGAGCGGCGCACCGAGTCTCTGCGTGCCAGCGAAAGCCGCTTCCGCGCCTTCGTCAACGCCACTTCCGACGTCATTTATCGCATGAGTCCCGACTGGAGCGAGATGCGCCAGCTCGTGGGCCAGGATTTCATCGCCGACACCACAG
>DATNCK010000122.1:0-10440 GCA_035571575.1 Steroidobacteraceae bacterium
CCTTCGATGCCTATGGCATTCCGGTGATCAGCGTACCGTGCGGCCTGACGCGCGCCGGCCTTCCCATCGGTCTGCAGATCATCGGCCCGCCCTTGAGCGAGTCGCGCGTGCTGGCACTGGCTCACGCGTATGAACGCGCGACACGATGGCACGAAGGCATTCCGGCGGGTCTGGCGGGGCTATAGATAGCCGAAAAGGCGAGGGGGATTCCCATGGCACGAAAGAACTGGATCAAGACCCTGGCGGCGCTGGCATTTGGCGCAGCCAGCACCTCTGTCAGCGCTGAAAGCTGGCAGGGCATTGGCGACATGCCGCTCGATTACCGCGCCTACATCCGCGACTTCAACAGCGGCGATGACCGCGGCCTGATCGAAAAGTACTTCACCACCGACACGCAGATGATCACTGCCAGCGGCGTTCGCAGCGGTCACAAGGGGATGAACGAGTTCCTGGCCGCGGCGCACGACGGTGTGCGTGAGATCATCCGCCCGCAGGTGGTGATGTGGGACAAGGACCATATCTTCGCCGAGATCGACATGGACTTCGTGGCCTCGAAAGCGCGGCCGGATTTCACCTTCGGCCCGCTGCAGCCCGGCGACATCCTCACCGTGAAGTTCTTCGCCCAGTACACGGTGGTGAACGGCAAGGTCAAAACGCTGAAGACCATGACCTGGAAGCCGGAGACCGGCGTCACCAAGGCGCCCAAGCTCGGCGACGCAGCCGGCCAGCGCGCCGCGTTCATCGCGTATACCCGCGCCTTCTCCGGCGGCCTTCCCGAGAAGTATTCCTCGTTCTACACCGATGACGTGAAGCTGACGCTGCCCAGCGTGCCGCCCATGAACGGCAAGAAGGCCATTGTCGATTTCTACACCAGGATGTTCCGCACCGTGCGCGAGGATCTGGTGATCAACCAGATCGTCTATGACGACAACGCCATCGTCGGGGATTTCGTCAGCGTGTTCACGGCCGTGGCGGATGCGCCGGACTTCGTGGTGAAACCGCTGAAGAAAGGCGAGTCGGTGCGCGTGCCGGTGTTCGTGTATTACACGCTGAAGGGCGGGTTGATCTCGGAGATACGGGTGGCGCGGTCAGGGACGCCTGCGAAATAGAAACGCAGAGTCTGCGCTGGATCAGAGGAAGCGCTCCCAGATCACCCAGAATCGCTCACGCAGCTTCTGCTTCAGCGGCCGCTTCTTCCACTCGTCCTTTGTGATCGGCGTAGCCCGCGTCAGATCGTCGTTGAACAGCGCACGCATCTCGCCCGCAAATCCCTGATCGATCACGACGATATTGATCTCGTCATTGCGCGCGAAGCTCAGCCAGTCCCAGTTGGCCGATCCCACGGTGCTCCAGATGTCGTCGATCTCGAGCGTCTTGGCATGCAACAGCGCGCGCCGCTCCTCGTAGATCTCGATTCCCCACTTCATCAGGCGGTTGTAGTGCGCGCGGCCGGCCGCAACGATGCCGCCGAAGTCGCTTAAGCCCGGCAGCAGCAATCGCACCTTCACGCCGCGCCGGGCCGCATCGCGTAACGCGTGCTCGAGCTGACTGTCCGGCGAGAAATAAGCCATCGTGAGGTCGATGGATTTTACGGCGAAAGTGACCGCTGAGATCGCCGCGAGATACGTCTCGTTGCGGCGCGTGTCGACGGAGCTGGCATCGATGCGCAGCAGCGTATTGCCCGCCTCAACCGGTGCGGGCAGGTAATTCAGCGCCTTCATGTCCGGGCATTTCTGCTTGAGCCAGGTCTGCAGGTACAGCTTCTGCATTTCGATGGCGGCAGGTCCCTGCACCTGGATCTGCGTGTCGCGCCAGCCATCCTCTTTCGCATTGACTATCTGGGAGCGGCGCAGCGAACTGCTGGTGTAGGCAGCGCTGAAGTTGATCCCGCCGGTGAAGGCCGTCTGCCCGTCGACCACGACGATCTTGCGATGGTCGCGCTGCGTGAATTCCCCTGTGCGGTTATCCGCCGGATTCAGTGGGTTGAAGGCGCAGAGATTCACTCCGGCAGCGCGCAGCTTGTCGAATACCTCCGGCTTCGTATCGCCGGAACCCAGCGCGTCATACATCACATTGACCGCCACGCCATGCGACGCGCGCTCAACCAGCACATCCGTGAGCGCCCTATCCCCCTGGTGCGCTTCGTCGAAGATGTACATTTCGATGTTGACGTGCTGCTTTGCCGCCGTGATAGCCGCAAACATGGCGGCATAGGCGCTTGGTCCATCGACCAGCAGCTTGACGCGATTGCCAGTAATCAGCGGCGCGGTGCTGACGGCCTGCATCGTGGCCAGGTGTCGCTCCAGCAGGTTGTCATCGCCGAAGCGCTTCAGCCTTTCCGTGAGCCGCTCCCGCGCCTGGCGGTCCAACCGCCCCTTCGGGCCGATGACCGACAGCGTCGAGAGTTCGGGTGCGGATTCGGGCGAGGGCGGCGCGGGCAGCGGCCGGAAACTGGCGCAGCCCGCCAGCGCCAGTATGAGTGTGGCCGCAACGAATCTGAACAAACTGGCCCGCATCGTGATCCCCCGGGGTTAGCGCCAGACTACGCTAACCTCGGGCGAACAGTGCGCCTTCGACTTCCGGGCTGTCGCTGGCATGGTCGCCATGGACCATGGCTGTCGACGTACTGCGCGCGATTCCGCTTCAAATTCCCAGTTCGGGAGTGTCTGCAACCTGCGCGTGACGGCCCGCCCTGCGTCGCCACGGCAGCAGCATGGGAACCCGCTTTCGGTACTGCGCGTACTCCGGATGCTCCGCAATGAGATCGCGCTCCTCGAACTGGATGGCCAGCAGGATGTAAGCAGTGGTCATGACGGCAAACAACAGGTGCGCCGCGGTCATCACGGGAGTGGCCCAAAAGATCATCAGCCAGCCGACGTACAGGGGATGACGGACCTGCCGGTACAGCCACGGCGTCTTGAACTGCAGCTGGCGGTAGGGCTTTCCGGTCGCGTACAGCCACACTTGGCGCAGGCCGAAGAGATCGAAATGGTTGATCAGGAAGGTGGAGTAGAGCAACAGCGCCCAGCCCAGCGCACAGATCGCGTGGATCAGGATCGCGCCCGCCGGCGAGGCGACGTGCCAGATGCGGCCGCCCAGCGGCTGCCAGAGCCAGAACAGCAGCGCCAGCGCCAGGGATGAAAACAGCACATAGGTGCTGCGCTCGGCCTCCATCGGGACGAACCGTGTCCACCAACGCTTGAATGCGGGCCGCGCCATCGCGCTGTGCTGCACGGCGAACAATGCCAGCAGCCCGAGGTTCACGGACAGGGCCAAGGCCACTGTCACATCCCGTGGCGAATCCATGGATTTCGGCACGGCAAAGTTGCCGATGAAGCCTATGGAGTAGAGGAACACGGCGAAGAACACGGCATAGCAGGTCAGGCCGTACAAGAGGACGAGAATACGTTTCATGGAAGGACTCCCTGTGGATTGGGTTTGCGGAGCAAAGTGCCTCCACGCCTTCATGCGTATTCCGGTCGCAAACTGGCTCATCAAAGGGCGCAATGCCCACGGCCAGCTGCCGGCCTGTGTATCCGCTCTCCCCTTCGAGAATATGTCGCGCATAATCTCGTGTCTCGCTGCACAGAGAATTCCCACGCAGCTGGAGATAGCATGTGGCCAATGAAGTCGTGCCATGCAATGCTCTGCGTCGTTGTGCTGTCGATGGCGCAAATTGTTCACGCCGATGATTTGCGCTGCGGTGACCGTCTAGTCTCCGAAGGCGACAAGGCCTCCCTCGTACGCGAGCGATGCGGCCCGCCCACTGAAACCCGCCTCGAGCGCAAGCTAGTACCAGCGGTGATCTGGCGCAATGGCCGGCGAATCCAGATCGCCGGAGGCGACCGCGAAGTCGTCGTCGAGTTCTGGACCTACAACCTCGGCCCGAACCGCTTCATGCGGCAGTTCAAGCTGGAAGACGGTGTGGTTGTGGAGATCAAGACGCTGGGATACGGCCACCGCAATTGACACATGCGAGGGATCATATCCCGCGCATTTTGCTTTCTCCCTTCACCCGTGTGAGCATCAAAGTGTCTCGAAGGGGGTGAAGCATGCACCGGAAGCATTTCTCGTTCATTGCGATCCTGCTGGGTCTCGTGTGCCGCCCGGGCTGGGCCGACGACAGCCAGCGTTTGTTGCGCATCGACCACTACGTGCCGGTCACCTCCACAGCGCCCTCCATGTCCGGCCAGATCGCGCAGCTCTATCTGCGCGAGGTGGTGCAGGCGGGCACCGCACTGAGGAATCCAGATCCGCAAGGCGTGCTGCTGTTCGTGCATGGCGCCGGCACGCCGGCCGAAGTCGCCTTCGACCCCTCGATCCGGGGATACAGCTGGATGGCATATCTGGCCCGCGCGGGGTACGACGTGTTTTCCGTCGACATGACGGGTTACGGCCGCTCGACGCGACCGCTGGCCATGAATGACGCCTGCAATGTCGCCAAGGCCGCGCGTCCGCAATTCGTGCCGCAGCTCATCGCCGCGAACTGCGTGCCCTCGCGCACGCAGGCCATCACCACGATGGATTCGGACTGGCATGACATCGACGCGGCCGTCGAGCACCTGCGCAAGGTGCGCCATGTCGCCAAGGTGTCGCTGCTGGCCTGGTCGCAGGGCGGACCACGCGCAGCCGGATACGCCGCGAGAAATCCCGACAAGATCGCCAAGCTCGTCGTGCTGGCGCCCGCCTACAACCGCACCAGCGCCCAGCAGGCGCCGAACCCGCTGCCAACGGTCGATGGACCACTGACCACCCAGAGCGAAGCGGAATTCAAGGCGAACTGGGACCGGCAGGTGGGTTGCGCCGGGCAATACGACAACGAGACTGTCTCCGCGCTGTGGCAGGACTTCCGCGATTCCGATCCGGTTGGTGCCACCTGGGGCGTCGGCGTGCGGCGCGCACCGCAGGTTCCGAGCTGGGGCTTCAACCAAGCCGTCGTCGCCAAAATGGAAACTCCCTTCCTGATGCTGGTGGGCAGTCACGACAAGCAGGTCGCACCCGAGCGTGTACGCGAGCTTTATGCAGATCTGGGCTCGAAGCAGAAACTCTTCATCGAGCTGGCCTGCGCCTCACACAACGCGATGTGGGAGAAGAACCGCGCGCTGCTGTTCAAGGCCTCGCTCGACTGGCTGCGCGACGGCAGCGTGAACGGCGTATCCACCGGCGAACTGAAGCTCGGCGACTGAACACGCCGAGACCCCGCTGGCAGCGCTGCCACAATTCAAGTTATCCGGCAGTGCTGGTCGCTTCACGCGGAAGTAGTTTCTGCATCCCCTGGTAACACTCGGCGATAGACTCCAGCGAAGTCTCGTTGGGGTGTCCGTGCCATTCAGATGAAGTAGTTCAAGAATCAACTGAAACAATTCGGGGGGTAGGGGTCATGTTTCATCGACGTTCAGTGGGTCGTCGCACGCTGCTGGCTATGGCAGTCGCTACGGAACTGGGATCTGCGCAATTCGCTCTGGCCCAGGAGGCCGACCAGAAGGAGCCCGAACTCAGGGAAGTGACTGTTACCGGTACTCGCATCCGGCGTGAGGACTACACCTCACCGACTCCCACCACCACCGTCGACAGCGAGTACCTGCAGAACCTGGGACTCGTCAGCGTCGGTGAGGCCATCGCGCAGAATCCGGCCAATATTTCGCGCTTCCAGCCTTCCACCACCGGCAGCGGTTCCTTCTTCGTGGGCACCACGATGGCCAACCTGCGTGGCCTCAATCCCTATTTTGGTACGCGCACGCTGACGCTGGTCGACTCCAAGCGCCACGTACCGACCAACCAGGGCGGCAGCGTCGATCTGAACTTCGTGCCGTCCATCATCATCGATCGAATGGAAACCGTGACCGGCGGCGCGTCGGCGTCCTACGGTTCTGACGCCGTGACGGGTGTGGTGAACATCCTGCTCGACAAGAAATTCAAGGGCGTGAAGCTGGAGGCTGATTTCGGCACTACGTCGCAAAGCGATGCCGACAACCGGGGTCTGGGCTTTGCCTATGGCACGGATCTCTTCGGCGGCCGTGGCCATTTCGTGGTCGGCTACGAGTACCAGAAGCAGGACATGATCCGGAACTGCGTGACAGCGCGGGACTGGTGCAGTGAAGGCAAGGGCATCTTCGTCAATTCCACCACCGGCATCGCCACCACGGATGCACCGGGCACCTTTGTGCCCATCATCGCCGGCCAGCCCCACAGCCTCATTGTCTCGAACCTGCGCAGTGGCACCACGCCCAACGGCCTGCTGTCGGACCGGCGCGCGGGTGCGACGCGCTATCAGTTCAACGACGCGGGCACTGCGCTGGTTCCCTACAACGCCGGCCAGTATGCGCAGGTGCAGACGGCCCGCAGCGTGATCGGGGGCGACGGCCGTTCCATCTACGACGGCCAGACCCTGATGCCGGATGTGAAGCGCAACGTGCTGTATTCGCACTTCAACTACGACCTGACGGACACGCTGCAGGTTTCGACGGACGTTTCCTGGGGCAAGGTCAATACCGGCAATGTCCAGGCAGGTCCGTCGAACGTGTCGCTGTGCATCCGGCCGGACAATGCGTTCCTGTCGCGACTCGATTCCGCCTCACAGGCCCTGATTGTCGGTGCGCGCAACCAGGCTGTGGCGGGCGCCTCGCCCTGCGGCACTTCAGGGGCAGGCACCACCTTCCCGTGGGCACCTGCGGCGCAGACCGCCATCATCACCAAGGACTTCAGCACCCAGCAGGAGCAGCGCATCGAAACCGAAGCCGAAGTCCGGCGCATCGCGGTGGGCCTGAACGGGCGTCTTTTCCACACCGACTCGTGGACCTGGGAAACCTACTACCAGAATGGACACGCGACGCGTGACCAGATCGGCTACGACTACCGCACGCAGTACCGCTTCCTGATGGCCATCGACAGCGTCATCAATCCGGCAACGGGTCAGCCTGCCTGTCGCGTGAGTGTGGCGAGCATTCCCGGCGCCGTCTATCCGCTGGCATCCATGGACCCCTTCCTCGCTCAGGGCTGCGTGCCGATCAATCCCTTCGGCCAGACCATGTCGGCTGCGGCGCACGATTACGCCTTCGATCCCCTCGAGGAATACAACACCATCGATCAGGATGTGGTTGCCGGATCGGTGTCCGGTGATCTCTGGAAAGGGTGGGGCGCCGGCAAGATGATCGGCGCGGCTGGCGTCGAGTACCGCGTGGAGAAGCTGGACAACCTGACGAGCAAGACGCGCCCGCAGGCCTATCGCGATGACATGTCGCTGACTTTCGGCAACGACTTTGCCGGCAAGACCAAGGTCACCGAGGTATTCGCGGAAGTGGAGATGCCGCTGCTCGCGAACGTGCCCGGTGCCGAGCTGTTGAATGCCAACGTGGCGGCGCGTCGCACGCGCTACGAAAACACCGAGACGCGCTATTCGAACGGCGCGGTCAATGGCCAGCATGACGTCACCACGTGGAAACTTTCGATGGTCTGGGATCCCATCGACTGGGTGCGGTTCCGCGGCAGTCATTCCCGCGACATCCGCGCTGCCGGGTTCCGCGAGCTCTACTACCAGCAGAACATCCAGTCGGGCACTGCCAACGGACGTGTCACGAATCCCTTCACCCGGGTGGCGAACGACGAGACTTACGTGCTGCTCACCGGCTCGCCGGATCTGGTTCCCGAAACGGCCAAGACCACGACCCTGGGCGTCGTGCTCTCGCCGCATGGCTGGGCGCAGGGCCTGCGGTTCTCGGTCGATTATTACCAGATCAAATTGAAGGATGGCATCCAGCGCGGCATGTCGCAGCTGGTGGCAGACAACTGCCGCACGGCAGTGGGCGCGACGCCAACCGCGGCGCAGCTGGCAGCGCTGTGTCCGCTGATCACGTTTGGGCCGAACATCGCCACGGTGGGCGACAATGTGGCATCGGTGACGGCGCCGTACTACAACGACGCGCCTTATGAAGTCGAGGGTATCGATTTCGGCAGTGACTACTCGTTCCGTGTGGCCGACGCAGGCACGCTGAGCCTGCGTCTGCTGGCCTCGCACGCGCTCAAGCAGCAGGTCATCATCGGAACGGGCAAGCTGGAGCGTGACCTGTCTGGGCAGGTCGGCAATGACGGATTCCTGCCGGACTATACGTCGACCGCCAACTGGACGTTCAACCTGATCGCGAGCTTCAAGGCGGGCCCGCTGACGGTCACCACACAGGGCCGCGAGACCAGCGCCGGAAGGCTGGATCTGGTGAGCCCGCGTTACGATCCCAGCGATGCGCTGTACGACGCGACCAAGATCAATTCGATCAACGACAATACGGTGGGTTCGTATTTCACCCAGAGCCTGACGGCTTCCTATGACCTCCATTTCGGAGAGAAAAAGGCACAGGTGTGGGCATCGGTCAACAACCTGTGGGACAGGACGCCGCCGTTCTCTTCGGGCGGTACAGGCGGTGTGAACGGAATTTATTACGACACACTGGGCCGAGCCTACCGCATGGGTGTCAGAATGACCTTCTGAGACGGCGCAACCGCTGGGGTGGTGCGCCGCGTGGCAAGTGATAGCGGGGGCGCATCATGAAGAAGGCATCGCTGGTCGGTGGTATCACGGCGGCTCTCGTCACGGGAGTCGCCTTGATGGCGGCGACAGGTGCCTGGGCAGCGGACTGCAGCGCCGGTAGCAAGCAGCTGGCCGTCATGTCGGGCGGCCAGATGCAACGAGCCGCGCTCGTGCTGCCTTCCACGAAGGCGGGCGCACGCGTGCCGCTCGTCATCGGCCTGCATCCCAGCGGCGGCACCGGCCAGTCCTTCAACGACGACACCGGCTTGGCCTCTGCCGCCACCAAGAAAGGCTTCGCCGTACTGCTCCCCGACGGCGCCATCCCCACCGACGACGGCAAGGGCCACTACTGGAACATTCCCGGCGTGCCGCTCACCAGCGGCGCTGATGTGCCGCAGGGCACACGCGACGATCTGCGTTTGCTCGCCGACGCCATCGATCAAGCCGTGGCCGATCACTGCATCGATGCCAAACGCGTCTATGTCACCGGCTTCTCGGGAGGGGCGCGAATGACGTCGATGGTGGCGTGCCGGATGGCCGACCGCATCGCCGCGGTTGCACCGGTAGCCGGACTGCGCGCGGGTCGCGCAACGGGCAAGGATTTTTCTGAACCCGATGCGCAAGACTGCCGGCCCTCGAAGGCCGTGCGCGTGCTCGCCATCCACGGCACCGACGACAAGACGAATCCCTTCGCCGGCGGTGGCGGCCTGCGTTGGGGATACACCGTCGAGCGCGCAGCTGCGCAATGGGCGAGCTTCGATCACTGCAGCAGCGCGCCGCGCAGTGACAAGGTCTCCTCGCAGGTCACGCGCGTGCAGTACGGCGGATGCGGTGGTGGCAGCACCGTTGAGCTCTATCGCATTGATGCGCCGGAAGCGCAGGGCGGTGGACACGTCTGGCCTGGCGGCAAGCGCTCACCGCCTTCCGAACTCAAGGCGACGGATCTGATACTGGAATTCTTTGGGCGTCGATAGGGCCGAAATCATGAAGACCTTTCTCACGTTGTGCGCAATCGCCACGATTTCGGCTGCGGCCCAGACTGCGGAGCCGATGCGACCTTCTGTGACCTGCGATCGCGCCTGCCTCTACCGCGTGCTGGATTCCTACCTCGCTGCTCGCGATGCGCACGACGCGAGCAAGGTGCGATGGGCGCCGCACGTGAAGAACACCGAAAACAACGTGGAGCTGCGGCCGGACGATGGGTTGTGGGGCACGATCACGGCGCGCGATGCCTACGAAATGCGCTTCGCGGATCCTGAGAGCGGACAGGTGGCGATCTACGGCGTGGTGCAGGAGACCCAGACGCGCTCGCCCTACGCCACGCGGCTGAAGGTGGTCGATCGCGCGGTGGCCGAAGCGGAGACTATTGTTGTGAGGCCGGAAGACGCCGGCATCCCGTTCGTCACCGCAGACATCAAGGTGAAGCCGCTCTGGAACGAATTGTTGCCGGCCGCCGAGCGCACACCGCGCCAGAAGATGATCGATGTGGCGAACGGCTATTTCGACACCCTGCAACTCAACGACGGCAAGCTGCACACCCAGTTCACGCCCGACTGCGACCGGCGCGAAGACGGCATGCAGTCGACGAACAATCCTCAAGTGGGCCTGAATGCCGCGAACTCGGGACTGGGCTGCGTCAGCCAATTCGAGCTCGGCTGGTACCGCTACGATGACCGTCTGCGCGACCGGCGCTTTGTCGCCGTGGATGAAGAGCGGGGCATCGTGCTGGCGGCAGGTTTCATCGATCACGAAGGGCGGCTGGGCGAGTACACGCTGACGAATGGCACGAAGCGAAGCTCGAATTACCGGCGGCCACATACTTACGTGCTGTTCGAGGCCTTTCGCATCAAGAGTGCGAAGATCCAGCAGGTGGAGGCGGTGTTCATTACCGTGCCGTACAACATGCCTTCGCCTTGGGT